>NZ_FKKY02000071.1:0-541 GCF_900079845.1 Aeromonas sp. EERV15
AGCCCGAGCCCCCCGTGCCGGCGCCCGCTGCCGTTGTCCTCGTGCCGGAAGCGCTCGAAGACGTGCGGGAGCTGATCGGCCGAGATGCCCTCGCCGTCGTCGATCACCTTGACCTCGGCGAAGCGCTCGTCCTGCGCGAGCTGCACCTGCACGAGGCCGCCCGGCCGCGCGAACTTCACCGCGTTCGACAGCAGGTGCCACACGACCTGCTGGAGCCGCGCCGGATCGCCCTCGACGAACACGCCCTCCGGGTCGAGCCGCGTCTCGATCGCCACGCCCTTGCCCGCCGCCGACGGCAGGATCGCCTCGACCGCCGTCTGCACCGGCAACGTCAGCTCCACCGCGAGCCGCTCGATCTTCAGCGTGCCCGTCACCACCTGCGACGCGTCGAGCAGCTCGTCGATGAGCGTCACCTGGTGCTCGGCGTTGCGCTCGATCGCCGACAGCGCCCGCGTCTCCGCCACCCGGTCGAGCGAGCCGGCCTGCATCATCCTCGCCCAGCCGAGGATCGCGTTGAGCGGCGTGCGCAGCTCGTGCGACA
>NZ_FKKY02000016.1:0-121295 GCF_900079845.1 Aeromonas sp. EERV15
GTTAGTTAAGATCTCGACTATTTACAGCTTGGCAACGCAAGGTACAATTAAAATCGTACTTGGCGCCGCTCAACTGATCGATACTTGATCAACTAGCGCAAAGAATGATCATGCGTCGGCCCTGGGCTTCATGATAGTCGATGGGAAAAAACTTAACATATCATCACTTAGTGGAAATAATAAGAACTCCCCCAAAAGCATGTTAATTGAAACGAGCATTGCTGGTGACTTTAAAGGCTTTGATGGAAATACTATCTTTAAATTAACCAATGGACAAATATGGCAGCAATCAGAATATTGGTATTATTATTACTATGCCTACTCACCAAAAGTTATTTTATACACCTCAAATGGTCATACCAAACTCAAAGTGGATGGTATAGAAAAAAGTATTTTTGTTACTAGGTTAAAGTGAATATATTTATATATTACTTATCTCCAGACTCCGGCTCAAATCGGAGTCTTTTTTTTGATCTATGCATCACCTCTGTTAGGTGACATGCGGCTTAGGCACTACATGAGCACAATAATCAACCAACTTGAGCGCTCATTGAACGTAGCCATGTTATCGGTTACAGGTTCTATATGGTTAGCACTGAGCATAGTGACCCACTCAACAGTTGTTCAGTGGCTGGTTGTTGGTTTTGGTGGTAAAATATTAGAGGTTTTGAATACCCCATTTATACACGACTATACATGCCATTAAGTGGTGCGTAAGTCTTTGATTTAACAGCAGTACTTAGGTGCTAGCTACTGATTTGCAATCAGATATAAAGAGTCCGCCATGTTTAAACCAGAATTGCTCTCCCCCGCAGGTTCCCTCAAGAACATGCGTTACGCCTATGCCTATGGCGCCGATGCCGTCTATGCCGGCCAGCCCCGCTACAGCCTGCGGGTGCGCAACAACGAATTCGATCACGAAAACCTGCAGCTGGGCATCAACGAAGCCCATGCGCTGGGCAAGCAGTTCTATGTGGTGGCCAACATCCAGCCCCACAACTCCAAGCTCAAGACCTTTATCCGCGACATGCGCCCTGTGGTGGAGATGAAGCCGGATGCGCTGATCATGTCCGACCCCGGTCTCATCATGATGATGCGCGAAGCCTTCCCGGATATGCCGGTTCACCTCTCGGTGCAGGCCAACGCGGTCAACTGGGCCACGGTGAAGTTCTGGCATCAGATGGGCCTAACCCGCGCCATTCTCTCCCGTGAGCTGTCGCTGGACGAGATCGAAGAGATCCGCATGCAGGTGCCGGAAATGGAGCTGGAAGTGTTCGTCCACGGCGCTCTGTGCATGGCCTACTCCGGCCGCTGCCTGCTCTCCGGCTATATCAACAAGCGTGATCCTAACCAGGGCACCTGCACCAACTCCTGCCGCTGGGAGTACAAGGTGCACGAAGGTAAAGAAGATGACGTGGGCCAGATCGTCCACCGTCAGGAGCCCATCGCCATTCGCCCGGACAACACCCTGGGCCTTGGCAAACCGACCGATGCGCTGGTGCTGCTGGAAGAGTCCAACCGCCCGGGCGAGTACATGAGCGCGTTCGAGGACGAGCACGGCACCTACATCATGAACTCCAAGGATCTGCGCGCGGTCGAGCACGTTGAGCGACTGACCAAGATGGGCGTTCACTCACTGAAAATCGAAGGCCGTACCAAGTCCTTCTACTACTGCGCCCGTACCGCTCAGGTCTACCGCAAGGCCATCGACGATGCGGTGGCGGGTCGTCCGTTCGACCGCAGCCTGATGGGCACCCTCGAAAATCTGGCCCACCGCGGCTACACCGAGGGCTTCCTGCGCCGTCACAACCACAGCGAGTACCAGAACTACGACTACGGCTACTCCGTCTCCGACACCCAGCAGTTTGTCGGCGAGATCACCGGTCGTAACGGCGACATGGTCGAGGTCGAGGTGAAGAACAAGTTCCTGGTGGGCAACAGCCTGGAGCTGATGACCCCGCAGGGCAACCTCAGCTTCAATCTGGAGCAGATGCAGAACCGCAAGGGCGAGCTGATTGATACCGCACCGGGCAATGGCCACGTGGTCTATGTACCGGTGCCGAAAGAGGTTGATGTCAACTTCGGCATCCTGCTGCGCAATCTCGGCGAGCGTCAGGATACCCGTCAGCCCCATTCGGCCGCTTGAAATGTCACTGCTCATCACCGACAAGTGCATCAACTGTGACATGTGCGATCCCGAGTGCCCCAACCAGGCCATCACGCTTGGCGAGGAGATCTACGAGATCGACCCCAGTCGCTGCACCGAGTGCGTCGGTCACTATGAGAAACCGACCTGTATCAGCGTCTGCCCTATCGATTGCATCATCTGGGATCCCGCTCATGTGGAAACGGAAGATCAGCTGATGGAGAAGTTTGTGCGAATGCACAGGCAATAGCGGATGCACAGAGAGTAAAACGAAAAAAGGCCGAGCAATCGGCCTTTTTTGATCCTGTATGCAACCGCTGGCCATCACTTGCCGAGCAGATGAATGCTCACATTACCACCAGCATGGCTTACCCGCTCCTGCTGCCGCTTAAGTAACTCTTAATCGGTGCAATAGGTCTTGATATTGCGGGCGGCACTCTCCAATCCGGCAATTTCCCCGGTGTTGTTGTGCGCCTTGGCAAATACCAGCTGGTCATTGACCGCCTGCAGGCGCGCCTTGCAACTGTCGCTCTTGTTCACCCGTTGTGGCGGACGATTACGCATCTCCTCGTCGGGGCAGTTGGCCTTGATATTGCGCGCGGCCTGTTCCAACCCGGCGGTCTGTCCGGCATTGTTATGCGCTTTGGCAAACACCAGCTGGTCGTTGACGGCCTGCAGACGCGCCTTGCAACCGACCGCTTCACTGCCAGAGGCCTGACCCGCCAACAGCAGCAACCCTATTCCCACCACTTTCCACATCTCGATTCACCCGGTCATATTTGCGAGCTGACAATAAGAACCGCGTTCCACCCACGGGTCAAGCAAGCAGGGAAAAGGTGCGACAGAAGTTGTGCAACATCACGCAATCGTCACCCTATTGGTTCTACAATGACGCTTTTTAGGATCAGGAGTCTCTTATGAATCAACAGATTGTGGTGATTGCCAACGGCGCCCCCTACGGCAGCGAATCCCTGTTCAACGCTCTGCGTCTCGCTATCGCCCTTAACGAGCAGGGTGGCGCCAGCCTGAAGCTGTTCCTGATGTCCGATGCGGTGAGCGCGGCGCTGGCCGGTCAGGCACCGGCCGAGGGGTACAACCTGCGCCAGATGCTGGAGATCCTGCTGGCGCAAGGGGTCACCATCCGCCTGTGCAAAACCTGCACCGATGCCCGTGGCATCACAGCCCTGCCGCTGATCGAGGGGATTGAGGTCGGCACCCTGCCGATGCTGGCCCAGTGGACCCTGGCCGCCGACAAGGTACTGACCTTTTAATCACGGTACCTTGGCTGCTCTGCGACCCACTACCTGGCGGCCTCCTCCCGAGCGGAGGAGCTCCGCCGCCCATGATGACGGGCGCCAGCTTCATAAAGCCAGAAGGTGACCACACAGAGCAGCGCCATCAGCACATAGAGCAGCTGGCCGCTCCACTGCTCGAGGATCCAGCCTCCCAGCAGGGCGCCTGCAGCCCCTCCCAACCCGGCCAGCGCGCTGGCACCAAAGTAGCTCCCCTTGAGATGGGCGGGGGCCATCTGGTCGATCAGCACGTTAAGCAGAGGGAACAGAATGGTCTCGCCGATGCTGAGCAGCAGCACGGCGCCAAACCAGTGGCTGCGCACCGTCGGGTCTCCCAGCGCGAAGAGCAGCTGGGCCGCCAGAAACAGCGCCATGCCGATATGAAGTCGTACCCGCACCGGCCAGCGTGACAACAACCGCAGCAGCGGAAATTGCAGCAGCACCACGGTCAGGGCATTGGTCGCCACCAGCAGGGCAATCAGCTCGGCCACCTGCGGCATGCCAGCCCGGGTCAGATATTGCACCAGCGGCGAGTGAAACTGGGAGTAAACCAGCACCATCAACAGGTTGGCCATCACCAGCAGCAGGAAGGCCCGATCCGCCAGCAACACCTTGAGGGCATCCCGCAGCCCGGGGCCTGCCGTCCCCGGCTTGCCAGTGCTACCGGCCTGGCGAAATCCCCAGCCAAAGGCCAGCGCCAGCAGCAGATAGCTCACCACCAGAAACAGGAAGGTCTCCTGCTGGGCGTTGATCCCGAGGGTCACCCCGAGCAGCGGCCCCAGCGCCGCCCCCAGGTTGAGCAGAAAATAGCGCAGGTGAAGGGCCAGCTCCCGCGCCTTGGCCGACGCCAGACTATCAGCCATCAGCGCCTTGCCGGGGGCATCGATGAGCCCCGACGAGAGGCCACTGCCCATCACTCCAACCCCGAGCCAGAACACAGTGTGCGAAAAACCGAGCAGGCCGAAACAGAGCATCGCCACCAGACAACCGGCCAGCAGTATGCTGCGCCGCCCGAAACGATCAGAGAGCCAGCCGCCATAAAAACTCACCAGAGTGGAGAGGGCCATCGAGCCCCCCAGCAACAGGCCGATGAAGGTGGCCGACAGGTCATACTCCCGATAGAGCAGGATGGAGAGGAAGGGCCACACCATGTAGTAGCTGGTGCGCACCATGAAGGTGCCCAGAATGACGATCCAGACCAGCGGGGTAAAGTGCCTGAAGGTGCTCCATAACATAGCTATGCTCCATGACCCCGCAGCTGTTACCACAAGATCCTTCATTAAACGGGGAAAGCATTCAGTTGTAACAGAGGGCTTCAATAGAAACAACGCTCGTGCCCCATCAAGGCGCCACCGGATGCAAAAAGGCCAGCCGGTGGGTACCGGCTGGCCTTTTTATCACGGGATTACCCTCGGGCTAATGCCAGAGGGGTGGGCTTAGCGCCAGGGGCTCTGTTGCCACAGACGGCCCAATCCGGCTTCGAGCGCCTGAGCACCCTGCTGCCCCAGCTTCTGGGTCAGGCTTTTTGGCTTGCGATAGCTGATGCCGATCACCTTGTGGTGGCTGGCCTGGGCCAGCAGGTAGTCATCGCTGGTGCAGAGGGTATCCACCAGCCCCAGCCCCTTGGCCTGACTCGCCAGCCAGTGCTCACCGGTCGTGACCTGATCGATATCGAGTTGCGGGCGGTGTTCGGCCACAAAGGCCTTGAAGCGCTCGTGGATCGCCGTCAGCTCCTCGCGAAACTTCTCGCGCCCCAGATCGTCGTTCTCACCGAACATGGTGATGGTGCGCTTGTACTGCCCGGCCGTGTGCATCTCGAATTCGATGTCATGCTTTTTCAGCAACTTGTTGAAGTTCGGCAACTGGGCGATCACCCCGATGGAGCCGACGATGGCAAAGGGGGCCGCCAGGATCTGATCCGCCACACAGGCCATCATGTAGCCGCCGCTCGCCGCCACCTTGTCGATGGCCACCGTGAGTTTGACCCCCTTGTCCCGCAGACGCTGCAACTGGGAAGCGGCCAAGCCGTAACCGTGCACCACGCCGCCACCGGATTCAAGCCGCAGCAGCACCTCGTCGCCGGGCTGGGCCACGCCGATCACCGCGCTCACCTCTTCGCGCAGGGAGGCCACCTCTTTGGCATCCATGCTGCCGTTGAAATCGATCACGAACAGACGGCTGCGCTCATCACCCGCCTTGGCGCGCTTTTTCTGCTCCTCTTTCTGCTGCTTTTCCAGCACCTTGCGCTCGGCTTTGCTGGCCAGCGCGCTCTTGAGCGCAAACTGCCCCTGCTCAAGCTCGCTCGAGAGATCGGTCACCACCAGCTCTCCCTTGCGCACTTTCGGCTGGCGAGTGCTGACGATCATCAGGATGATGGCGCCGATGGCCAGCAGGAAGGTCACTGTCTTGGCCAGAAACAGGCCATATTCGGTCAGAAATGTCACGATGGACTCCAGAATGGATCGGTTTTCGTCACATTCTAGGGAGTTTGGTGGATGCGCGCAAAAAATCGCAGTCAGCGTGCCGAAAAACCAACTGTACCATCACAACCTCTCTATTTTGTTCACATTTTTCTTGTCGCTAGCTGGTCAAACAGGCGCGCGGATCAGTACACTTGGCGCCGATTGCCATGCACTTATGGCCGGAATTTGTTAACAGGAGTTGTCATGCTCGATTATCAGGCACCCCGCGATCTGCTCAAGGATAAAGTCATTCTGGTCACCGGTGCCGGCGACGGGATCGGCCGCGAAGCCGCCCTCACCTACGCCGCCCACGGTGCCACCGTGATCCTGCTCGGCCGCACCAGCGCCAAACTCGAAGCCGTGTATGACCAGATTGAAGCCGCCGGTTATCCGCTGCCTGCCATCGTGCCGGTGGATCTGAAAGGGGCCACCGCCGCCCACTACCGTGGCATGGCCGAAACCTTCGCCCAGCAGTTTGGCCGCCTCGACGGCGTGCTGTTCAATGCCGGTCTGCTCGGCACCCTATCCCCGTTTGAACACATTCAGGAGCAGGAGTGGGACGAGGTGATGCAGGTCAACGTCAAATCGGAATTCCTGCTGACCCAGGCGCTGCTGCCACTGCTGCGCCAGACCGCCAAGGCGCAGGGCGATGCCTCCATCGTCTACACCTCCTCCAGCGTGGGTCGCAAAGGACGCGCCTACTGGGGCACCTATGCCATCTCCAAATTCGCCATCGAGGGGATGATGGAAGTGCTGGCCGACGAGCTGGAGAACACCAACGTGCGGGTCAACACCCTCAACCCGGGCGGCACCCGCACCAAAATGCGTGCCAGCGCCTTCCCGGCGGAAGATCCCATGAACCTCAAGACCCCGGCCGACCTGATGCCGCTCTACCTCTACCTGATGGGGTCAGACAGCCGCGGCAAAACCGGCCAGACTTTTGTGGCCCAGCCGAAATAAACAGATGGCGCAGCCTAAATAAACAAGTTGCGTGGCCCAGCCCAAATAAATCAATAAAATACCCAGAGTGTTGTGCCGCAGGGATTAAATTGAATAGGGAGCTCCGGCTCCCTGTAGCAGCCCCTGACCACCCTATCTCCAATCAGGTTGAATTATGTTTCGTCCCAAGAGCACATTTGAGCAATGGCGGATCTTTCAGGCGGTGGTCGATTGCGGCGGCTACGCCCAGGCGGCCGAGGCGCTGAACAAGAGCCAGTCCTCCCTCAATCATGCGGTTGCGAAGTTGCAGCAGAGTCTGGGGGTGCCCTTGCTGGAGGTGCGCGGCCGCAAGGCAGTGCTGACCCCGGCGGGCGAGATCTTCCTCAAGCGGGCCCGTCAGTTGAGCCAGCAGGTGGAGGAGCTGGAGAATCTGGCCAACAACCTAGAGCGGCATTGGGAGCCGCAGATCAACCTCTATGTCTCGGCGTTGCAGCCAAGGGATCGCCTCTATCGGGCGCTGGCCAGCTTCTATCCCCGCAGCCGGGGTTGCCGGATCAATCTGCACGAACGTATTCACTGTCACTTCAATGCCCTGCAACCGGGGGACCTGATGCTCTCCGAGCACCTGCCCGGCGATCAGGCTGGCCTGCCGCTGGACGAGGTATGCCTGCTGCCCCTCTGCGCCGCCAGCCATCCGCTGGCACAGGAGAAAGGCGCGATCCGCAGCGATGTGCTGATCGGCCACAACCAGATAAGCCTGCATCCCCCCATTCACCGCTCGGTGGACTGGAACGATGCGGATGACATCGGCTGGAAGGCCACCCACTACCACGAAGTGACCGCCATGCTGCGTCTTGGCCTTGGCTACGCCTGGCTGCCACGCCATCTGGTGGAGCGGGAGCTGGCGGAAGGCTCGCTGGTACAGCTGGATCTGGAGAGCGGCAACGAGCGCCACCTCTACACCTATCTGCTGACCCTCTCCCCCGAATCCCTCGGCCCCGCTACCGAACTGCTGCTGCGCTGCCTGCGCAACGAATATCAGAGTGAGTCATCCCAGCTCCCGCACGCCCAGCCCCGGCACGGCACGGCAAGTAACAGCTAAATCCCCCGTCAGACGTTGGGCACCCGCCAGCAGGCGGCCAGTGCCACCAGCGCCAATACCAGTGCCACCATAAAGACCCCGTGAAAACTCCACACCTCCGCCACCACACCGGCGATGGCCCCCGCCATGATGGAACCGGTACGGATGCTGTTGGCAAACAGGGTGGTGGCCACCCCGGCCCGTCCCGGCATCAGATCCTGAAAGTAAGACATGCCGATCCCCGCCACTATGCCGATGAAAATGGCATTGAACAGTTGCAGCCCAATCAGGGCGTATTGATCGGTGAGAGTCACCAGACCGGTGTAAAAGGCCGCGCCAGCCAGCACCGCCAGCAACATCATGGGGCGCTTGCCAAAACGGGCCGTGTAGTAGCCTGCCAGCAACATAAAGGGGATCTCGATGGCAGCGGCAGTGCCCATCAATATCCCTGCGAGCTTCTCATCCAGTCCTAGCTCGCGAGTAATGTAGAGCGGCATATTGATGAGGTACATGCTGTTGCAGGTCCACATCAGGGTGGAGGCGATAAACAGCGCCCGCACGGCCGGATCCCGCCAGCTGCTGACCCGCTCGGTCTCTTCAGCCATTTTGGGTAGCGGCAGGGAGGGCAACCAGCGCCACACCACAAACGCGCAGAGCAGATAGGCCAGCGCCGAGGCCAGATACATCAGCTCGAAGCCATAGCCGATGGCCAGCGCAAAGGCGATGGGCGGGCCTATCACCCAGGCCAGCGAAAATTGAGCCCGCATCACCGAGCTGAACATGTCTGCCCGCTTGTTACGGCTGTCAGAATACTCCCGCGCCAGGGCAAACAGCTGTGGGCTGGCGGTGGCAGCCAATGCCGCCAGCAACACCCCCAGACTCGCCAATAACCAGTAGTTGCGGTTCCAGGCAAACAGCAGCGAAAGGGCAACTCCGGCAAAACAGCAGCGCAGGATCAGTCGCTTGCGATCCCCCTTGTTGTCGGAGCGATGACCCAGCCACTGGGTGACCAGAATACCCACCACCGCATTGATGGTGTAAAAGAGCCCGACCAGTACCGGGCGCACCTGTACCTCTTCGGCCAGAAACAGGCTCAAGGTAGGCACCTGCAGCGCCACCGCGACGCCGGTCATGAAAGTCACCGCCAGAAATGAAAGGGACACCGGATCCGGGCGTTTGACCGCCGCTATCGACAAGCTCATTGCGTTACCACTGATTGGAAGGAAAAAGGCGGGCCAACTGACTACGGCCGTATAAAATAGCGGCACATATCTTATGTCATTATCAAGAGCCGGCTCAAGGTTTGCCCAAGGATTACATCAGCTGGCATGGGACTGTGTACGCCTTGCGACTCGGGCCGTGACCCCGTAGAGTGAACCCCCATCCGACCAGCACAAGGAGTTCGCATGTTTGATTTTGATCGGGAAATAGAGCGCAGTGGCACCATGAGTCTGAAGTGGGACAAGTACAAGGATCAGGATGTGCTGCCCATGTGGGTTGCCGATACCGACTTTGCCTCCCCCCCTGCGGTGGTCGAGGCGCTGACCGCCCGGGTTGCCCACGGCATTTTTGGCTACTCGCGCCCCTCGCCGCGCCTGATCGAACTCATTATCGAACGGATGGCGACCCGCTATGGCTGGGCAATCGAGCCCGAATGGCTGGTGTTCCTGCCCGGCGTGGTGCCCGGGCTCAACCTCGCCTGCAAGGCGTGGAGCCAGCATGGCCGCGGCATTATCACTCCCAAGCCGGTCTATTACCCCTTCCTGCAGGCCCCCGGTTTCAACGACCGTCCGCTGCTCACAGTGCCGATGATTGAAGAGGCGGGCCGCTGGGTGCTGGATCTGGCAGAGCTGGAGCGTCAGGCCCCCGCCGCAGATCTGCTGCTGCTCTGCAACCCCCACAACCCGGGCGGCACCATCTTCACCCGTGACGAACTGCTGGCCATCGACGCCATCGCCGCGCGCCACAATCTGGTGATCTGCTCCGATGAAATCCACTGCGATCTGCTGCTGGATAAACATGCCCGCCACATTCCCTACGGCGCCATCAGTCCAGAAGCGGCCGAACGCTGCGCGGTGATGATGGCCCCGAGCAAGACCTTCAATATCGCCGGTCTGTGCTGCTCCTTCGCCATCATCCCCAACGCCCGTCTGCGCTTTAGGCTGCAACAGGCGATGCGCGGCATCAGCGCCGACGTCAACCTGCTGGGCTTTGTCGCCGCCGAAGCAGCCTATGAGGGTGGCGAGCAGTGGCTGACCGAGCAACTCGACTATCTGGCGGCCAATCTGGCCCTGATCCAACAAGCGGTTGCCCGCTGGCCAGGCGTCAAGCTGGCCAGCCATCAGGCTACTTATCTGGCCTGGATCGATGTGAGCGCCCTTGGCCTTGCCGATCCCATCGCCTTCTTCGAGCAGGCCGGGGTCGGTCTATCACCGGGTGCCCAATTTGGCGACGGCCAGTTCGTGCGGCTCAACTTCGGCTGCACCAGGGCACGGCTGACCGACGCGCTGGCGCGAATGGAAGGGGCGATCCTCAACCACAGCAAGCCCTAGTCAAGCTGCAACGGGATGGGGTCAGCCCCATCCTTTGTTACCCGGCATCGTCAGCCACAGCTCAACTCAGTTAACGGTCAATTATGTCTCTACGGATCTTGCGTCACCTTATTCTTCCCCTCTGTGCGCTACCTGCGCTGCTCCCCTTGAGCAGTCAGGCACTGACCATAGGCACCGGCCCGCTCAATGGGGTCTACTACCCGACTGGTGGCGCCATCTGCCGGGTGCTCAATGCCGGCCATGCCCTGCATGGGGATAGTTGCACCGTGCAGAGTACCCGTGGCTCGATGGCCAACCTCAAGGCGTTGAACAAGGGGGAAGTACAGCTGGCGCTGGTGCAGTCCGATGTGTTGCACCACGCCCTGCACGGCAGCGGCCCGTTCAGCGGGCAGGGCGCCAACCATGAGCTGCGCAGTCTGTTTCGTCTCTATCAGGAGTCGCTGACCCTGCTGGCCGCCCCCAATAGCGGCATCACCACCCTGGCGGATATCGAAGGGAAGCGTGTCTATCCGGGCAACCCCGGCACCGGTGAACAGATCACCAGCAAGGCCCTGATGGCGGCGATGGGGTGGCAGCCAGGACAGTTTGTCGCCTACCAACTCAAGTCGAACAGTGAACCACTGGAAGGGCTGTGCGATGGCTCGCTGGATGCCGCCTTTGTGGTCGAGGGTCATCCCAGCCTCTCTATTGGCGATCTCATCAATCGCTGCAAAGTTCGCCTTATCCCCATCGAAGGGGAGCAGGTCGACAAGCTGCTCAAACGTCATCCCTACTACCAGCGCAGCCGCATCGCGGCCAACCTCTATCCGGGGCAGACCAGCTCTCTCAACAACATCGGGATGAGCGCCGAACTGGTGACGCTGGACAGCTTGCCGGACCCCATTGTGCGTACCGTGCGCGATACCCTGCTGGCCCGGGTCAAGCAGTTCAGCCGCCTCCATCCAGCCCTGAGCAAGGTGACTCCCGAGCAGTTGCAGGCCCAAACCGAGCTGCCTTTGCACCCGGGGATGTCGGATCAGCCACCCGAGCCGTTATCACTGACCCCCGAACAATTAGCACCAGAACAGTTAACAGCGGCGCCCTTGACCTCAGGTGCAGAGCAAACGGCGGCACAGGCCAGTGCCGCCGAAGGGACCGCAGCCCTTCCCGACATCCCATCGGATGCCACCGCCACCAGCAGCGCAGCGCTGGCCACCGGGAGCGCCCCCTTGCCCGAGGCCGCGCTCGAGGTCACCCCTGAGCTGACAACACCAGCCGCCGAGGTGACGACCAACGCCAGCCTGACACCCTCGGCCTCCTCCGCTGCGCCAACCGCTCCTGCTGCATCAGCAGCGCTATCGGCAGCGGTATCGGCAGCCGTTTCGACCCAGTTGCCACAGAGCGCCTCTGCGGCCAGTGCGCCGCAAGAGCAGGAAAAGCAGCCGGCCAGCAGCGCGGTTGCTAGCGAAACCCCACCGCAGGATAAAACTGACGCAACCCTCCCACCCGCCACCAGCGCAGCAGCACCGCTGCAACCCTGAATCGGGCAGCACAGAGAAACGCATCAGGGCAGCCTCGGCTGCCCTGATTGTGAGTGCCCACTTGCGCTAATTGGCTTGTGGCTTGTGGCTTGTGACAATTGGCTTGTAGATATTGTCGCGCAACCTGACTGCCCTGCTACTGCGCCCCACCCCGGGTCAGATAGGGATTGGGCTTCTGGATCTCCTCCTCCACCCAGTGCAATAACTGCTTGATGGCTCGCGACAGCACCTGATTCTGACGCACCACATAGCCCAGACTGGTGCCGGGAAAATCGCTCAGGCTGGTGACCGGTGCGGTCAGGTTGAGGCGCGGATGCAAGGAAAAATCCGGCACTATGGCAACGCCAAAGCCAGCCTCGGCCCAATCGAGCTGGGCATCCACGCTGCCCACCTCCATGATGCGGCAAGGGGGCAACGCCAGCAGCGGCAGGGACGGATCGATCACCGCCCGGGTACGGGTGTCATGACCCAACAAGATCAGCGTCGGCTCATCGAGGGGATCGCTCTCTCCCGCGATGGCCCGCTCTTGCCAACGTGCCAGCCCGTGGCCCAACGCACACCAGGTCACCTGCTGCAGCTCGGTATAGAACAGCGGCTCGCT
This sequence comes from Aeromonas sp. EERV15, assembly GCF_900079845.1. Lineage (NCBI taxonomy): Bacteria > Pseudomonadati > Pseudomonadota > Gammaproteobacteria > Aeromonadales > Aeromonadaceae > Aeromonas > Aeromonas sp. EERV15. The sequence continues at coordinate 12,594 of NZ_FKKY02000016.1, forward strand.
GCGCTTTTGCGCCATCACGAAGCCCAGATCCGCCTTGCCCGCCTTGACCAGCTCGGCGGCCTGATCCGAGGTGGTGTTGAACAGGGTGAGATCGATGCCGGGAAACTCCCGCTTGAAGCGCTGGAACGGCTGGATCAGCAACAGCCGCGAGATGATGTCGCTGGCGGCGATGGCCAGCGTCCCCTGACTCAACTGGTTGAGGGCATTGAGATCGGACTGACAGAGCTGCAGCTCGGCGATGGTGCGCTCGGCGCTTTGCAGCAAGCGCTCCCCTGCCTGCGTCAGCCGAAACGGGCTGCGCTCGATCAGCCGCACCCGGGTCGCCTGCTCCAGCCGCTTGAGATGCAGGCTGACATTGGGCTGGGTCATGTGCAGCTCGGTGGCGGTTTGGCCAAAATGTTGCAATCTGGCCAGGGTGACAAAGGTTTGCAGCCAGTGAATATCCAGCATAAGAGTCCCTCAACCCGCTATTGACGCGGTCTGCACGGCAAAATTGGGCCGTTTGCCGCTTAATTGGCCACCATTATATGGCTTTCTTATTGGAATTATAAAAATAATTAATTTTTCTAATCCGCATCAGGCTCCTAGGATGGACGCCTAACGTCTTAGGAGAAAGAGTCATGTCGTCTATCGTAGTCGTAGGTGCTAACTGGGGTGATGAAGGCAAAGGCCGCATCGTTGATTATCTGGCAGGTCAAGCTGGCGCCAGCATTCGCTTCCAGGGCGGCAACAACGCTGGCCACACAGTGGTCAACGATCTTGGCACATTCAAGCTGCACCAAATCCCCAGTGGCGTATTCAGCCCGGATTGCCTGGTTGTTCTCGGCCCTGGCATGGTGATCAGCCCAGAGAAACTGACCGTTGAGCTTGATGAAGTCAAAGCCTCCGGCGTGACTCCGAAGCTGGCAATCTCTGACCGCGCAACCCTCTGCCTGCCGCTGCACGCGCTGGAAGATACCCTGGAAGAGCTGCGTCTGGGCGATGGCGCCTATGGCTCTACCCGTCAAGGTATTGCTCCGGCCTACGGTGATCGCGTGATGAAGAAAGCGATCCTGGTTGGCTGGCTGAAGCAGCCGGACGTACTGGTCGAGCGCATCCAGTTCATGCTGGACTGGAAACTGCCGCAGATGAAGGCTATCTATCCGACCTTCGAATTCACCCAGACCGCCCAGGAGATGGCCGACTGGCTGCTGGAAGTCTCTGCACCGTGGATCGACGCCGTGTGCAACGTCAGCATGCCGCTCAAAGCGCTGCAGGCTGAAGGCAAGACCCTGCTGTTCGAAGCGCAGCTGGGTGCTGGCCGTGATCTCATCTATGGTGAGTACCCATGGGTCACCTCCTCCCACGTTTCCGGTGCTTATGCCGGTATCGGTGGCGGCCTGCCGGCACTGCGCCCAGAGCGCATCATCGCCGTGGCCAAAGCATTCAGCTCCTCTGTCGGTACCGGCACCCTGCTGACCGCCATGGAGAACCAGGACGAGTTCCGCAAGATCACCAACGAGTTCGGTGCCACCACCGGTCGTCCCCGTGACGTTGGCTACTTCGATGCCGTCGCCACCAAGAATGGCGTTGAGCTGCAAGCGGCGACTGAAGTTGCCCTGACCAAGCTGGACTGCCTGACCGGCCTGCCGGATCTGAAGATCTGCGTCGCTTATGAAGGTGCTCACACCGAGAACCCGATCTGGCCACAGACTGCAGCCCTCAAGCCTGTCTATGAAGTGATGGAAAGCTGGAGTGAAGACATCACCGGCTGCCGCACCTTCGAAAGCCTGCCTAAAGCCGCCCAGAACTACGTGCTGCGTATTGAAGCACTGCTGGGTGTGCCGGTTCCGATGGTTTCCGTCGGCCCGGGCCGTGACGAGATGATCCTGCGCTAAGCAGCCCTCTCATCGTCAAACAAAAAACCGGCATCCATGATGCCGGTTTTTTTATGGCTGTCATGCTGCCAGCACAGTGAAAAAAGTAAGTAAAAACAATGCCAGTCAGATTTAACTGACTGGCATTAACCATGACGGTGGTAACTTTTATCCCTACCAGCTTAATGCTGTGAGGCCGTTACTGCACAGAGACCGTAAGCTCTGGATGCCCAAATGCTATGAGCTGGCCGTTAGAACGTTGGAAATATTGGCTCCAGAAGGATTCTAGATTCTGGATCATCTTGCCACTCCGATAACCGTTTTTTGTATCGGTAGGCACAAAGGCCGCCCCATGCACATAAACCCTTGCACCGTTGAAGTCAGCAACCAGATTAGCCTTTTCGACCTTGGCTAGCTCCACTGAAGGCGAAATATCACGGATCCCTTTGGATTGATAGAAACTACCAAAGTCACTGTATTCCAGCATGTCAGACATCAGCAGAATGACGTTATCCTTCACGCCCTCAGTCGCTCGGATATCGTCGCTCACCGCCTTGAGGCTAAACAGGATCTCGCTGCGCGGGATATCTGTCGAGGATTTGCCCATGGTTTGAACAAACTGCTTACCAAATTGTTGCAACATAACTTTGGGTTGAGCAGCAAGACATTGATCGAGCTTCTTGGCGTTCATCATCGGCACATCACCCAGTTGCGATTGGTCAAGCCCTTTATCTAGCTGGCCTGCATATTTGAGCTGCATGTAGTGGCCTTCCAAATAAGCGGAAAAGGAGTACAAGCGCAACTGATCGCCAGGCTGCAGGAATCGCTTGATATGCTCCCAGGCGGTGCGCTGTAGATCCGACGTGAGCGGCGTGGTCTGATCCACCACAACCGACAACATGCGGCCCGAGGGCGCTGGCTTGAACTCGATAATCCTAGCCTGTTGATAACAACTGCTCAGGTCGTTGCGTTCTGCTGCCATCACTGTCGCAGGAAGCATCAACATCAATGTCAGAAGGATCCGTGGTTTCATCACGCCTCCACTTTGTCGAGCATTTGCAATCGACGCGCTCGTTTAAGGTCGTCCACAGACACGCCCTTCTTCTTAGCGACATAGTCCATGTCGTCAGCTTCAAATTGAGTAAGATCGCCCCAAGCATGAGGATCGAAACCTGCCACCCTTTCTCCCTCGGAATGCGCCTTTGGTGCTTCGATGGTCTGGGTCACCGGTGCCATGTCAGCCACTGGTTCTACCGATTCGGCTGATGGTACTGATGTGGCTGCGAGCGGGACCGGTTGATAGGATTGAGCAATAACTTGTGGCTGTGCCACTGTAGGTCTCGCACCAAAGACTGCCACCAGTTCATTGAACGTCGCCTTTTGAGCCATCAACGCTGGATTGTTGATCGCGGCGAACCGGGGGCCAGCAACATCGGTGATCGCCCAGATCTTCTCGTTATCCTTTGCGTTTATCGCGGCCTTCAAATCCGTTATGGTCTTGGCGACGTAATCGGTGAGCAGATCGGTACTATGCTGGCCGATCGCCCGGTTTTTCTGGTTATGCTCAATGATCGCCTGCTCTTCCACATAGCGCAGGAAGGTGCGACTGTCTTTGTTATGACTCAGGTCGTCCTTCGTCTTACCGTTCACCCTGAACACCTTGTCCTGCAACGACTGCAACTTCACCAAAGAAGATTGGGCATCTTGAGCAATGGTGGCAGCTTTGGCCTTGTGGTGACGGACAAACTCGTCAGCACTGTTGTACTTGTGGGTCAACTCCCAGGCACGACGTGAGTAGGTACCAGCGAAGCCGTGACGGAAAGCAAGGTAGGTAGAGGCGAACTGGATAAAGCAGAACAAACCAGACAGCACCGCAAAGGTCACCAACGAGGCACGATGCATCGCATCAATCTGGTCTTGCGCTGACTTCTGGCTGCTATTAATTGACAACTCGGCCATGTCAGTAGGCAAAGGGATCTCCTCCTCGCCAGATGCAACAGGGAAATCATCGGTACTCTGGACGACGGCTGTCGGATTCTCGACCAACATAGCTTCCTGCTGGTTCAGGGTTTCGGTTCGAACCCAAAATGCAGCGATAGCCAGCCCTACAATGAAGATCCCATACCCAGCAATAATCGAGAACCGGCGCTGTGGCTGCCCGTATTTATCGAGCGGCACATTGATCCGGTTCAGCAATTGTTGGAAGGGTTTAGCCTCATTGTCGTCATAGGTATTGTCGATAGTCGCGTTGAGCGTCTTTGTCATGTCTGCACCATCACGAATCGACTCGTAGGAGAGGATCTTGTTCACTACCCCGTTGCGGTAGAGTTGACGGCCTGCAAACTCGGACAGAACCAAAGCGATAATGGAGATAACTAAACCCAGGAAGAACGCGCCGACAATGGCCGTGTTGGGGGTTGCCATAGTAAGGGCAAACGGTGCCAACGCATAACCAAAGGCTGATGCTTCAATCACCATCAGGACGATCATGAGCAGCCAGATACCCAATCCCTTTTCAGACCGGTCCGCCTCGTCTGCTTTGCCCAGATAATCCAGGTTGCGCTTGAAATTCTCTTCTGATGGCTGATGCTCTGAGTAATAGGTTTGATACGCACCGCACACCCCTTTCTCACCGGCATTGAAGCCGACTGCATTGGGGTTGTCCTCGGACCTCTCCTCGTTTTTACCCGGCATTCTGGTCCAAACTGCAATGCGGCCAATCCATGGCAACCGCAGCCGCATCTCCATGTGCCAGTATTTTACTTCGTACCAATAAACGATGGTGGTCACGACCGCAACCATAAGGCCTATCACCAGACCGATGATGTGCCAGGCACCCGACAGGGCGTGAATGATGTTTTCAAACATGTCTAATTCCCTTAACGACGCTTGGGCAGGTATTGGGCCACGTAGGCATCACCCTGCTTCGGATAGTAAATTTCGCCCGCAACCGCAGCACCAGATCGTTTGTCGAACACAACGTCCATGCACGACACTGGCGAAGCGGCCTGATTGACGGCAAACACCCGATAGAGGATTTGAGTCTCCCCTTCATAGGTATTGGCGACCGATTCAATCTTGGCGGTCTGCTTTTTGGATTTCTTGTAGTCAGGGATGAACTGCATGGCGGGCTGCTTAGCCACTTTCGCTTCGTCACGCAGTACCGCAACCGGTCCCACCGAGGCCACATGACCATTCACAGCGGCGACCCATGGTTTACCATTGAGGCCAGGGAAGTATTCTTCGGTAGAATGTTCCGCCAACGGCTGGCCATTAGCCAGATTTTTAACCTGGCCCTCGACACGGGGCATGTCCCCTATGCAAGAACTGATAGGTGCACTGGCGTAAGCCGGAGTGATAATGGAGAAGGTGGGGGTTTTTGGCGCAATGCTGCCGGTCAGCGGTGAGGAACTGTCGGCAACCAGATGACCACCAAAGTCGATAGTTCCCTTGCCGGCCAGTTTGATCGCTACAGATTCACTGGCGGTCGATGAAGGGGAGATAACGTCACCCGACTTAGGTTGAGCGACCGGCTTATCATTGAGGGGGGCTGTAGCAGTAGTCGTCGACTCGGTAGCATTAGCAGACTTAGCTGGTGTTGTTTCAGCCTTCATCGTCTTTTGGGTCACAGCTGTGGTAGTGGAAGCCAATGCGACCTTACTCGCAGAGCCGGTACCATGAGCTAAATATTTGGGACTGGCACGTTCCTCACTCACACGCTTGACCAGCAAGGCCTCATTTTGCACCTCGACCAACTCGACCCTGCGGTTCTGTGCCCTACCATCTTCGTTGTCGTTGCTGGCAATCGGTCGGGAAGAACCTGCCCCCTGGTAGTAGATATCGCTACGAGGCACACCGGCAGCAGCCAATATCTGGCCCATGGCCCGAGCTCGTTCCTCAGAAAGGCGCTGATTGAACTGAGCAGCGCCAGCAGAATCGGTATGGCCGACCACCAACACCTTTCTACGTTGATTCTCGGGGAGCTTGGACTGTTCTTCCCGTTTGCTGGCAAACTCTTGCGCCACACGGGTCATTTTCCGGTGGCCCTCGGTGGTTAAGTTGGCAGAACCGACTGGGAACATCTCGGCGTACTCTATAGACGCTTCAAGTCCCACAGCTGTAGAAGATTCATCCTTCGGTTTCTGTTGCTCCTGAACGGCAGCCACTTGCAGTTCGCGTACCTGCATTTTTAAACCTTCTTCCTGGGCTATTTTTTGCAACCGATCAACTCGGTCTTTGTACCAAAGGCCGCCACCACAACCCACAGCGGCACCAGCAACAGCGCCGAGGAGCACCTTGTCGCTACCACCTTGGGTGGCACCGATCGCCGCTCCAGCAAGAGCGCCTAGCAAGCCACCACCGGCACAGCTTACCCAGCTATCACTCTCAGCCACTTGCTTGTCGATGGTTGCACACCCTGTCACGGACAAGGTTATGGCCATCGCCAGCACTGTTGGCCTATCTATAGGCATCCTAATCATTACTTATCCCTTTTTTTGTTATGTTTACCTGAATAGCAAGATTTATTGCCAGTCCCTCAACTCACCGCGAGTCAGTAGACAAAACTCTGAGTAGCGCGTTGATAAACAATTCCATGATAAATACCGGCACACTCGGAATATCATCGGGACTGGTCTTAATATTGAGCTGATCAAAAAATCACCAACACACCGCGTGCGGTCGCAACATGTTCAGATCGCTCAATAGACAACCAGTTATTTTTATTTGAGTTTTTTAGGCTGTTTTCCTAGGCAATACTCTTTCTCCTCGGGAATATTTCAGCAAAAGACAGGCTCTCTTATACAGATATCCAATCGCCTTACCATTGAGAAAATATCCACAAACCAAGGGACTCCAAATGGAGTCAGACAATCAATATTGCAGCCCATATTGTGCCTCATACGAGAATGCAATGCAGCCTCATTATGTAGATTGCGAAGAGTCGAGTCCCCGATGAGCAGAAGTCGCCGACAAGGAGAAAGCGGCGCGGGTGCGCGAGGTGATGCTCAACACCCAAGAGTTCAATGAGCAGCTCGGCCAGCACCATCTCGTTGACGACGCAGCTCTCCATGACGGCCTAGGTGATCAGGTGACTGGTCAGCTCCATCTGACAAAGCATGCGTACCTGCGGATAGGCGGTCTCACAAGGCAGCAGGATATAGAGCTGATTGACCAGCTGAGCCATGGGGACGTGGTGGAACATGGCCATGCCGATGATGGCCCAGACCCGCAGTTCCATGGGTATATGGTGACGGCGCAGGGTGGCAACGCCCTCCTCACCGAGCAGGTCGATAATGAGCGCAGAGGGAATGAAGTCGGAGAGTGGCTCAAACTGGGCAGAATTGCTGGCATGAAGGAAGTCGAGAGCCTGTTAGATACGCATAAAAAATCCGAAACCAATCAATAGGTTTCGGATTTTTACACATCAGGAGAAGCGGTCAATAGACCCTTAACTGATTGGCATTACCGCGCCGGTCGCTTGGCACCATTCCCTTTGGCCGCAGGCTTGCTGCCTTGAGTGGCGGGTTTGGTGCCCGGCTTGACAGAGCCAGCGCGGGTTGGCGCCTTGCCTTTATGGGCGGATTTCCCCTGCCCTGTCGGTTTAGCATCTGGAGCGGCGGGTTTGCCGTTGCCAGCCCCTTTTTGCAACTGACCACCCACAGGTTTGCCATTGCCCGCCTTGCCGCCATTTCTGCTGGCCGCCGGGGCATTAGCTGCGCCAGCCTCACTGCGGGCGGCACTGGTGCCACGTCCGTTACTCTGGCCGCCAGTCCCCTTGTTACCCGTGCCATTACCACCATTGCCACGCTGATGGCTGATGTTGCTATGGCGAGTCAGGGCCGGTTTTAGCCCCTTGTTGGTGCTGCGCGAGGCCACCGCCTCACCACGACCTTCTGGCGGCACCAGACAGCCGGGGCCGTTGCCAATCAGGTGGCCCTTACCCATGGCGAGCAGGGCTTCGCGGATCATCGGCCAACCGGCCGGATCGTGGTAGCGCAGCAGTGCTTTGTGCAGGCGGCGACGGCGTTCACCCTTGACCACGAACACATCGCCACCGGTGCGGCTCACCTTGTTTAACGGGTTTTTCTCGGTGTAATACATGGTGGTGGCGTTGGCCAGCGGCGACGGGTAGAAGTTCTGCACCTGATCGAGCTTGAAGCGGTTCTCTTTGACCCATAGCGCCATATTCACCATGTCTTCATCGGTAGTGCCCGGGTGGGCAGAGATGAAGTAGGGGATCAGGTACTGCTGCTTGCCCGCCTCTTTCGAGTATTTGTCGAACAGCTCCTTGAACTGGTAGTAGCTGCCCATGCCCGGCTTCATCATCTTGGAGAGCGGCCCCTCCTCGGTGTGTTCCGGCGCGATCTTGAGGTAGCCGCCGACGTGGTACTTGGCCAGCTCCTTGATATAGCGGGGATCTTCTACCGCGATGTCGTAACGCACCCCGGAGGCGATGAGGATCTTCTTGATCCCCTTGAGGTCACGGGCCTTGCGGTAGAGGTTGATGGTCGGGGTGTGGTCGGTGTCCATGTGGGCGCAGATGGTGGGCCAGACACAGGAGGCGCGACGACAGGTCTGCTCGGCCTTGGGGCTCTGGCAGCGCAGCTTGTACATGTTAGCGGTGGGGCCACCGAGATCCGAGATGACGCCGGTAAAGCCGGGCACCTTGTCGCGGATATCTTCGATCTCTTTGAGGATCGACTCTTCCGAGCGGCTCTGGATGATGCGCCCTTCGTGCTCGGTGATGGAGCAGAAGGAGCAGCCGCCAAAGCAGCCGCGCATGATGTTGACCGAGGTCTTGATCATCTCGAAGGCCGGGATCTTCTCGTTGCCATAGGCCGGGTGCGGCACCCGCTGGTAAGGCAGGCCGAACACGCCATCCATCTCGTCGGTTTCGAGCGGGAAGGCGGGCGGGTTGACCCAGATGATGCGATCGCCGTGGGCCTGCGACAGGGCGCGAGCACAGCCGGGGTTGGTCTCGTGGTGCAGAATGCGCGAGGCGTGGGCGTAGAGCACTTTGTCCTCTTTGACCCGCTCGAACGCCGGCAGCTTGACATAGGTCAGCTCCCACGGCTTGGGCTTTGGCGGCTGCACCAGCACCGGCTGAGCCTCTTGGGCGGCAGGAGCCGCGTCGGTGGCGTCATCCGAGCATGGAGCCCCTTCCATATAAGGGTTCATGATGGGATCGATGCGGCCAATCTGGTCGAGCTTGCTCGAATCCACCCCTTTCCAGCCCGGCAGCGGCTCCTTGCGGATCACCGCGGTGCCGCGAATGTCCTGCATGGTGTCGATGCTCTCCCCCGCTGCGATGCGGTGAGCCACCTCGATCAGCGGCCGCTCGGCGTTGCCGTAAATCAGGATATCGGCCTTGGCATCGAGCAGGATGGAGCGGCGGATGGTCTCGGACCAGTAGTCGTAGTGGGCGATGCGGCGCAGGGAGGCCTCGATGCCGCCGATCAGCACCGGCACCTCTTTGAACGCCTCTTTGCAGCGCTGGGTATAGACCAGGGTGGCGCGATCCGGCCGCTTGCCGCCCACATCCCCCGGGGTGTAGGCGTCGTCGTGGCGCAGCTTCTTGTCGGAGGTGTAGCGGTTGATCATGGAGTCCATGTTGCCCGCAGTGACCCCGAAGAAGAGGTTCGGTTTGCCAAGGCGCATAAAGTCATCCTTCGATGACCAGTCTGGCTGGGCGATGATGCCGACCCGAAAGCCCTGGGATTCGAGCATGCGGCCAATCACCGCCATGCCGAAGCTCGGGTGATCCACATAGGCATCCCCGGTCACCAGAATGACGTCGCAGCTGTCCCAACCCAGCTTGTCCATCTCTTTGCGGGACATGGGCAGGAAGGGCGCCGTGCCGTAGCACTCGGCCCAATAGCGGGGATAGGAGAAAAGGTTGGGTACCGGCTGCATTTTGAACACCTGGAAAAATTCGGGTCGCGCATTATACCGGTTGCGGCTAAGGGGAGCGATGGCTTTTTGTCCCTATAGATACCGCGGAATAAGCCACCGCCAGCAATAGCAAGGGCGCCCGCAGGCGCCCTTGTGATGATAAGGCTGACAACCGGCCCCGCTTGGGCTCAAGTTCGGGTTCGGGTCAGAGTTCAGGTGAGAGTTCAGGCCAAGGCGCTGATCAGAGCGCCGGAGGCTGCGACTCCCCTGCCCCTTTGGCGGCCAGCGCTTCGTCCACTTGCTGATCCCGCGCCCCTGTCATTCCGGCGTGGCGCGCCAGCAGATGGTAGATGGCGGGCACCACCAGCAGAGTGACCAAAGTTGCCAACGACAGCCCGAAGAACACCACTGTGCCCACCGCCATCCGGCTCTCGTAACCCGCACCCATGGAGAGCATCAGCGGCACAGCGCCGATAATGGCGGTCAGCGAGGTCATCAGGATCGGGCGTAAGCGGCGCACCGAACCGGCGATGATTGCCTCCTCGAACCCTTCCCCCCGCTGGCGCAGCTGGTTGATGAACTCGACGATGAGGATGCCGTTCTTGGTCACCATGCCGATCAGCATGATCATCCCGATCTGGCTGTAGATGCTCATCTCCTGCCCCGTTAGCCACAGGCCCAAGAGGCCACCGAAGATGCCGAGCGGCACCGTCACCATCACCACCGCCGGGGTCAGGGTGCTCTCGAACTGGGCCACCAGCACCAGATAGACCACCAGCAGGGCGAGGCCAAACACCAGCACCATCTCCCCCTGATTGTCGCGGTAATCCTTGGAGTCACCGGCATAATCCACCGTCATGCCGGTAGGCAAATTGGCGTTGGCCCAGTCATCGAGGAAATCGAGGGCCTCACCGAGGGTGTGATCCGGGTGCACGTCGGCGGTCAGGGTGATCGCCTTCTGCCGCTGGTAGTGGTTGAGGCGGTTGGCGGTCGCCACCTGCTTGACGGTGGCCAGGGTGGTGAGACTGACCATCTCGCCGTTGGCGGCCTTCAGATAGATGCGGCCGAGATCCGAGATGCCGTTGAACTCGGTCTGATTGCCGCGCAGGTAGACGTCATACTCCTCGCCCCTGTCCACATAGGTGGTCTTGCTCGCCCCGCCCAGCAGGGTCTGCAAGCTGTTGGCGACGGTGGAGACAGGAATGCCAAGCTGGCTGGCGCTGTCGCGATTGATGGTCACCTGCAGCTCGGGGGTCTTCTCGGCATAGTCGAGATCCGGGCTCAGCATCAGGCCACTGGCCAGCGCCGCCTTTTGCAGCTCAAGTCCCTGCAGGTAGAGCTCGCCATAGTCGTTACCCTGCAGCACAAACTGCACCGGCGCGGTGGAACCGCCACGAAAACCCGGCATAAAGGGACGGATCATCACATCAGGAATACCTGACAGCTTGCCCCCCAGGGTGCGGGCAAACTCACTGGCGGTGATATCCCGCGCGGCCCAGTCGGTAAGCTGGATAATCGCCATGCCGGTCTGATCACCGCCACGGCCAAAGGCCGGGGTACTGAAGCTGAGCGCCTGCACTACCCCTTGCCCCAGCATCGGCATGATGGCCGACTCCACCTGCTGCATATTGCGCTTCATCCGCTCTATGCTAGTCCCCTCTGCCCCCTTGACGAAGACGAACACCACCCCGCGATCCTCGGTGGGGGTCAGGCTGTTGGGGATCAGGCTGAACAGCGCGCCAATGCCGCCAAGGCAGAGCAGCAACAGCAACGGCATCCAGCGGGAGTGGCGCAATACCCATGCCAGCAGCTGGCGATAGATCCCCTCCAGCCAACCCATGCCACGATCGAGCCCGGCGGTCAGCCGGTTCGGCTTATCCAGCGGGCGCATCAGCCAGGAGCCCATGGCCGGGGTCAAGGTCAGCGCCACCAGCGAGGAGCAGAGCACCGCCAAGGAGAGCAGGATCGCAAACTCGGTAAAGAGCCGCCCCACCATGCCATCCATAAAGGCGATGGGGACAAACACCATCACCAGTACGGCTGTGGTGGCGATCACCGCAAAGCCCACCTCGCGGGTGCCGTGCCAAGCGGCCAGCAGCGGCGGTTCGCCCCGCTGCAGATGGTGGTGGATGTTCTCCACCACCACGATGGCGTCATCCACCACCAGCCCGATGGCCAGAATAAGGGCCAGCAAAGTGATGAGGTTGATGGAAAAGCCAAAGTACCAGGCGCCGATAAAGGCGGAGATCAGCGATACCGGCACAGTGATGGCCGGGATCAGCGTGGTACGGGCCTGTCCGAGGAACAGATAGAGCACCGCCACCACCAGCACGGCGCAGATGGCCAGGGTCTCGTACACCTCGTCGATGGCCTGCTTGATAAAGATGGTGGAGTCGTAATCCACCTCGAGCTTGGCCCCCTCCGGCAGGAAGCGCTGCATCTCGCCGAGCTTCTTCTCGATCCCCTGCGCCACCGCCAGCGGGTTGGCGGTGGACTGGGCAACGATGCCGATACCCAGACTCTCTTTGCCGTTGCGCTGATAGGCGCTGTCTTCGTTCTTGGCCCCCACCGCCACGTCGGCAATATCGGCCAGATAGACGCTCTGGCCGTTGGCGGCTGTGCGGATCTGCAACTGCTGGAAATCCTCCGCGGTGTGGTAGAGACGGGCGATCTGCACCGCCATGGTCATGGAGTTGTTGCGGATCTCGCCGCCCGGCAGCTCGATGTTCTCCCGCTTGAGGGCATCTTCCACATCCGCCACCGTGATGCCACGGGCCGCCATGTCGGCAGGGCGCAGCCGCACATACATCACCTGAGTCAGGTCGCCGGAGAGCGCAACTTCGCTCACCCCGTCCACCAGACTCAGGGGATCGACCAGCACCCGGTTGGCGTAATCGGTCATGGCGGTGCGATCCATCTGGCTGCTGCTGAAGTTGAGCCAGATCGCCACATCGCCGCTGCCGCTGTCCTTGGTCACCAGCGGCTCGTCCACATCATCGGGTAGCCGGGGCCGGGCGCGGGAAAGGGCATCGCGCACATCGGAGATCCCCTCCACCATGTTCCAGCCGAGCTTGAACTCGACGGTGATCATCGAGCGCCCCTTGCGGGTCATGGAGTTGATGTTCTTGATGCCGCTGATACCGGAGAGCTGATCCTCGATGGGCTTGGTGACCTGACTCTCCATCACCGAGGGGGCCGCCCCCTCATAGGTGGTGGTGATGGAGACCGACGGGGTCTGCACATCGGGCATCTCCCGCACCGTCAGTTTGCTGAAGGCAACCAGACCAAACACGGTGAGCAGGGCGCTGAGCACTACCGCCACCAGCGGGCGGCGTACTGAAATATCGGAGAGCCACATCAGCCGTTCACCTCGGCCAGATCGCGCACTTGCACCCCATCACGCAGATTAACCAAGCCCTCGACCACGATGCGATCGCCGACTTTCAGCCCCTCGGTGACCCAGACGGTCTCCCCTTCGGTCTCGCCGAGCACCACAGGCACCCGCTTGACCCGGCCATCGGCCTCGAGACGGTAAACAAAGCGCTGCTCACCGGCGTACTCCACCGACTGGGCGGGGATCAGGGTGAGTTGCTGGGCAGGCAGCGCCAGCGCCACGTTGAGCAGCATGCCCGGCCGCAACTGGCCGCTGCCATTGGGGATCATCACCCGCGCCTTGATGTTCTGGGTATCGTTGGAGACGCGGCTATCCAGAGTAGTGAGAGTGCCGCTAAAGTGTTGATCCGGCCAGGCGGTACTGGTGGCGGTGACCGCCATGCCCGGTCGCAGCAGGGAGAGGTAACGCTCCGGCACCGCCAGATCGAGGCGCAGTTTGTCGATCTCATCCAGATGAAGCAGGGTATCGCCACTGTTGACCAATGCCCCTTCGCTGAGATCAATCAGGCTCACAGTGCCGGCAAACGGCGCCCGCAAGGTGCGCAGGGAGAGCTCATAACGGGCGGCATCGAGCCGCGCCTGCACCTGCGCCACCATGGCCTCCTGCCCATCCAGCAGAGATTGGGTCACGGCGCCACGGGCGACCAGTTTACGCATCTCCCCCAGCTTGCGATTTTCATCGCGCAGGCTGGCACTCTGCTCGGCCACCGCCGCCTGCTGCTTGCCGGTATCCAGCGCAATCAGGGTATCGCCCTTGTTGACCTGCTGACCCGACTGCACCGCAATCTTGACGATGCGACCGGTCACCTCGGGGCTGATCACCACCGAGTTGTTGGCAACCAGCTTGCCCACCAGTTTGAGGGTCGGCTCGGCCAGGCTCTGAGCGACCTTGTGGCTACGAATATTGACCTCTCTGGTCGGGGCTTTGGCGGCGGGTTGGCTGTGGCGCATCGTCCAGACAGCAGCAATCACAATCAAGAAAAGGCCCACACCGAGCCAGATACGCATTTTCATCGAACGATCCATGAAGAGTTGGAAGGTAAATCCAGATTGGGGCCATTTTAGCCCCATACTATGCCGTAACTATGTATAAATGTGACAAAACGTAACAGGAGAGGGGCGAGATCACTGCATCTTGGTCGATTCAGTTTTTTTTCAGACTAGTCGCATACACTAACGGCTATTTCCTTCGCCATACCGGGTATTTTGCCTATGCCGATGCTGTCAGATCACACCTCTTCCTCCCGTTCGCGCCTCATCTGGCTGCTATTCGCGCTGGTGATCCTGCTGGTGGGTCTGATCCTGCGGCAAAGCCTGAAGCAGATAGAGAGCCTCTATCAAAGCGACACCTTCAACAGTGCCATCCACTTGCGGGATCAATTCAAGCAGACCCAGGTGTTTCTGGAGGCAATGCGCGGTCAGGCCGAAGAGCGACTGCGCAGCGACCCCCAATCGGTGCTCACCCGCCAGCTCTACCATCATATTCAGCCACTGCCTGATCAGGGACTGGTGCTCGACCATCTCCCCGCCGAGCTGCCTGCGGGGCTGGCGGGTAACCTCACTGGTGAGGGGCCACTGCCGCCACCGGGCAGTGAACGGGAGGCGCGCATGCATCTGGCCCTGAGCCTCTCCCCCTTGCTGGCAACCGCCAGCCAACGCCTGGGCAAAGAGATTGCCTGGGTCTATTTCACCGGGGTGGATAACTTCATCTATCTCTACCCCTGGGTTCCCTCCAGTCGGTACCGGTTTTCCTACAACATCTATGAAAAACACGCCTGGCAGGATGCACTGGCCACCCCCAACCCGACCAAAGTGACCATCATCTCCCGCCCCTACGAGGATTTCGCTGGCCTTGGCACCATGATCACCCTGTCGCAGCCTCTCTACCAAGACGACACCCTGGTCGGCATGATCAACATCGATATCTTGCTTGCTCACCTGCAGCAGCAACTCAATACCCTGACTCCGGCACTCGGCAAGTATCTGCTGCTCAATCAGTACCAGCAGGTGCTGGCCAGCAGTGCGCCGCAGCCCGTGGTGCCGAAAAACACCGAGCCCACCGCAGAGTACCAGTGGCGGGAAGGGGCATTGCAACTGACCCTGGCGATCCCGGATACCCCCTTGCGGCTGGTACACAGCGTCACCCTGCTGCCGCTGGCGTGGGCCATGCTCTGCCAGTCAGCGCCCCCCCTGCTCGCCATCCTTTTTATGCTGCTGGCGGTGTTCTCCAACCTGAGATCCCATCGTCTCAACCAGCGGCTTAACTATCTCTCCTGTCATGATGCCCTCACCGGCGCCTTCAACCGCCACTATCTGGCGCGACTGGAGCAGTCGGGCGAGCTGACGCGACAGCGGCCGGGGATCCTGATGTTCGATGCGGATCACTTCAAGCGGGTCAACGACAACTTCGGTCATGCGGTGGGCGATATGGTGCTGATCCGGCTGGTGCAGCTCTGTCAGCAACAGCTAAGAAAACAAGACTGCCTGATCCGCTGGGGCGGCGAAGAGTTTTTGCTGCTGGTCAACGATTGCAACGAAACGCAGCTCGCCGACATGGCGGAGCGGCTCAGAACCGCCGTGGCCGGTAATGACTGGGCAGCCATTGAACCTGCACTGGCGGTGACCATCAGCCTCGGCTATCACCTCCACGCAGATGGCACCCCGCTCCAGGAGGCGGTACGCCGTGCCGACGCGGCGCTCTATCAGGCCAAGGCCAACGGCCGCAACCGCAGCGAAAAATGGCAGGGTGACGCCTGATGGCTCTCGACGTAAGCTGATAGCTTCAACCCTTTTTGGAGGAAAGTCGTGCCACGTAAACCCCGCGTAGGGCTCGCTCTCGGGAGCGGTGCCGCCAGAGGATGGGCCCACATCGGCGTCATCCGCGCTCTTGAGCGTCTCGGCATCAAACCGGACTTGATCGCTGGCTGCTCCATCGGCAGCTTTGTTGGTGCTGCGTATGCCGCCGGAGAACTGGATCGGCTGGAGTCATGGGTGCGCGGCTTTACTCGCCTGCAGGTGGTCAGCCTGCTCGACCCGGCCCTCTCTGGCGGCCTGTTTCGCGGTGAAAAGGTGTTTGGCCTTGCGGCCAACCATCTGGGCAACCCGGAGCTGGAGTCCCTGCCCATCCCCTTCGCCTGTGTCGCTACCGAACTCGATACCGGCCGCGAGATCTGGCTGCAACAGGGCCCGCTGCGCCAGTCGGTGCGCGCCTCCTGCGGCATGCCGGGGATCCTCACCCCGACCCGGGTCAACGACCGCTGGCTGGTCGATGGCGCCGTGGTCAATCCGGTGCCCATCTCGCTGGCCCGCGCCATGGGGGCCGAGGTGGTGATTGCGGTCAACCTCAACACTGACATGCACCAGCCCTGGACCGATGAACCGGATCAACCGGGCAGCAGCGGCCTGCTCAGTCAGTGGCTCAATAGAGGGGAGACTCCCCCCGCCACGCCCGGTCTGTGGAGCGTGATGAGCGGCGCCATCAACATCATGCAGGAGCGGATCACCCGTGCCCGGATGGCCGGGGACCCGCCAGACATTCAGCTCTGCCCGCGCCTTGGCAGTTTATCCATCATGGATTTTCATCGCGCCAGCGACGCCATCAACGAGGGGGAAGCCTGTGTCGAGCGCAACCTCGATCAGCTCAAGGATGAACTGGGCCGCCTCGGATTGCTGTGATCCTCACGCCAATCGCACCAACAAAAAGAGCGCCTTGCGGCGCTCTTTTGCTATGACAATACGGCAGGCTTAGAACAGCCCCAGCCCTTTGAGCATCACGATCAGGATCAGCAGCGGCGATACGTAACGGATGATAAAGAACAGTGGCTTGAGGATTGGCAGAACCAGCTCGCCGCCATTGCTCAGGGCATCGCGCATCTTCTCCTCGCCCCATACCCAGCCCACAAACAGGCAGAGGAAGATACCGCCCAGCGGCATCAGGATGTTGGAGGAGAGGTAGTCGAACAGATCGAAGAAGGTCTTGCCCGCAATCTGCACATCCGCCAGCACGTTATTGGAGAGCGCACAGGTGGAACCGACCGCCCCCAGCACCAGCAGGTTGATCAGAGTCGCCTTGGGACGACTCATCTTGAAGCGCTCGGAGAGCACCGAAACCGGCACTTCCAGAATGGAGAGCATGGCGCCGGTGGCCGCGATGGCCGACAGCACGAAAAACAGCACCATGAACACATGGCCAAACGGGATGCTGGCAAACACCGCCGGAATGGTGATGAACAGCAGCGAAGGACCGGCGGTCGGCTCGAACCCGAAGGCAAACACCGCCGGGAAGATGGCGATACCGGCCAGCATGGAGACGAACAAATCGGCGCACATCACCCGAAAGGCGGTGACCGGAATGTTCTGGTCATCACGGAAGTAGCTGCCGTAAGTCATCATGCAGCCCATGCCAATGGAGAGCTTGAAGAAGGCCAGCCCCATGGCGGTCAACACCACCCCTGCGGTGATCTTGGAAAAATCTGGCGAGAAGAGGAAGGAGAGACCTTCGCTCGCCCCCGGCAGGGTCAAACTGCGGACACCAATGATCAACAACAGGATAAAGAGCACCGGCATCAGCTTCTTGGTGACCGCTTCGATCCCCTTGGAGACCCCCATCAACAAGATGCCGCCCATCAGGGCCAGTACCAGCCACTGCCACAGCAGGCTCTGCAACGGGTTGCTGATCAGCGCGCCAAACGCCGCGCCGGTGACCTTGGGATCGGTGGAGAGAATGGAGCCGTCGATCGCCTTGAAGATGTAGGCAAACACCCAGGCCGCGACTTCCGAGTAAAAAGACATGATCAGGAAGGCAGCCAGCACCCCCATCACCGCAATCAGCCACCAGGGTTGGCCCTTGGGAGCCAGCTTGCTCAGGGTAGTCACCGCGTCAGTTTTGCTTTTGCGGCCCAGCATGATCTCGGAGATCATCACCGGCAAACCGACCAGCAGGGTCGCGATCACATAGACCAGCAAAAAGCTGGCGCCACCATTTTCACCGGTCAGGTAGGGAAATTTCCAGATATTGCCGAGGCCGACGGCTGAACCAAGGGTGGCGGCAAGGACGCCGAATTTACTGGTAAAGCCGTCGCGGGCCTTGGGAGGTGTTTGACTCATGCTTGTCTCACTTATTTCGCATCATGCGAGATGAACCGGGTTTTGATGGTAGGAATTTTCTGAGGTTTATGGTGGTTTGCCAAGATTTTTTGAGCAAAAGCCCTATATAGAGCACAGATAACGAAAATGCAGGAGCCAGGATACTGATTAACAGGCAAAAAAATGCCGCCCGAAGGCGGCATTTCTATTCACATTGATGATCACGCCTTGGCGAGGTCATCCGGTCCAATCTGACCAATTTCGGCGACTTTTTTGTCTGCCAGCAGCCAAAGGGTGAACTTGTGCAGATCCGGGTGGTGAGCCAGGGCAACCAGGAAGGCGCCACCCACTTCACGATAACCCAGCTCGTAGTTCTTCAGCGTGGTGGGGGGAACACCCAGCAAATCAGCAAACTTCGGACGGCTCAAACCAACCGCTTCACGGATCTGACGGATCTTCTTGCCAACAGTGACGATATTTGAATTCATAATGTTCCATACTCCGTTTTTGGCGGATTTACTCCGCCTTATTTTTCGCGACGACTCGTAGTCAAGTGTATCAGTTTTGTGCGGACTCGTTATGGTCGAGCCTCTATCTTTATGAGCGCCTTTCGGCGACAACCCTTGTCTTCATCGCGGATGGTAATCGCTCAGCCGCTTCAGGTAAACAGTCTCGAAAAGAAACCACATATTGTGGCCCCCCTAATAACTCGTATAATCTGCCGGCTACCCATAAAGAGGAATAAGTATGGCGTTTCCCGGCATTATCTCTCGCCTGCACCCCGTTTCCAGCCCCGCAGAACTTCAGCGACAACTCCATCAGAGTGAACAATATCGCGCCGAAGCATTCTGGCTCCCGGGCCTGTTGCACAGCCAGGCCAACGAGGTCTTGGTGACCCTCTCAGACAAGTGCAGCCTGTTTTTAGAGCTGGACCACCAGGAGTTGCCTCTGCGCAGCCACGATGGAAAATTGCATAGCAACGGCCAGATTATCACCGTCAATGGACAAACAATGACCTTGGCCACCACCCCGGGTGATGGTGGCCTGGTACCCGAATCTGGCATGGCCGAGATGGCCATCTGGCTGGAAGCGGGACACCGCCATTTTCTCTGTTCAGCTGCGGTTCAGCCAGTGGCGCGGGCCATCCTCAATATCTGGCCATTAGACCCCTATCTGGCACGCCATTTTTTGACTGGTTTCACCCCCCTGTTACAGGGTGCAATGGAGGCAGATTACCTCGCGGTCTTTACGGCAAGAGAATATCCAGCCAACCCGCATTCTGACTGGGTTCAGGCCTATATGAAGCTTGAAAAGAAACTGCACCGGGCCTATCTGGATCACTAATTAATCTGGATAAACAGCCAGTTATCCACACGACACAATTTGCCATAAGGCTCATTTGTGAGCTTGATCATGTTTTCAAATCGGCATAGAGTGCGCCTCGTCATTGGAATGACGCCAGCTGCCTAGTAGCGGTTTATTACGTTCTGCGTACCGTACCAGTGCACGAGACACACCAGGAGAGTGTGCAAACCCGGAACCTCCGGGTCACCTGCCAGACTCGACGCCAGCAGTACGGCGGAGCTGCAGTTTACATAAATTAAAAAGTGCGAAGCACGTGAACAACGTGCGATCTCAACGAGGATTTTTTTATGATGAAAATGGCTCCTTCCCTGATTGCCATCGCTATGGCTACTCTGGGTGCTACCGCTGCTCACGCTGCTGACGACATTTACTTCGGTGCCGGTGTTGGTGCTGCTCACTTCAACGGTCTGAACAAGATCGAAAGCACCAACGTAGGCGAAGAAGATGCTGCTGCAGCTAACGCCTTTGTTGGTTACAACTTCACCGAAAACTTCGGTACCGAACTGGGCTACCAGTATGCCGGTCGTGGCAACACCGACGGCAACCGCTACGAAAACCAGGGTGCAACCCTGTCCGGTATCGCTCGTCTGCCAGTTGGCAACGACTTCTCCCTGTTTGCTGAAGGCGGCGCCTACTGGGCTCACACCGACGGTCTGGGTGTAAGCGACACTAAAGTTTCCCCGCTGGCTGGTGCTGGTGTGACTTACAAAGTCAACGACGCGCTGGATCTGCAAGCTCGTTACCGTTACATGTGGGACGTTGCTGACCTGCACGCTGACAACGGTGACCGTTACAAGTCCAACCAGAGCGTTGCTACTCTGGAAGCGGTATACCACCCGTTCCGCACTTCCTACGTTGCTCCGGTAGCAGCTCCGGTTGTTGCAGAAGCTCCGGCCCCTGCTCCGCAGATGGTTGAGAAGAGCTTTGCTCTGAACTCTGACGTACTGTTTGCCTTCGGCAAAGAGACTCTGAAGCCGGAAGGCGTTGCAGCCCTGAACGGTCTGTATCAGCAAATCGTTGAATTCCAGCCGAAAGATGGCAACGCTGTTGTTGTTGGTTACACCGACCGTATCGGTTCCGACGCTTACAACCAGAAGTTGTCTGAAGCCCGTGCTCGCACCGTTGCCAACTTCCTGGTAACCAAAGGTATGGCCGCTAGCAAAGTTGCTATCGAAGGTCGTGGCGAAGCTAACCCGGTAACCGGCACCAAGTGCAACAACGTTACCGCTAAAGCCCAGCTGATCTCCTGCCTGGCTCCGGATCGTCGCGTAGAAGTACGTGTATCTGGCGTACAAGAAGTTCAGAAGTAATTTGAACTGACTTGAATGCTACGAAAAGGGGATGCTAACGCATCCCCTTTTGCATATCTATTTCCCCCTCCCCCGCTTGCCTGTCACATCGTCCCCTTAACTTGCCTGCTAACGCCCAAAAGCATAAAGTAGTTGCGCCTGTAAGGTATTGGATAAGCACTAAAAAGCGCTTCGTGTCCGTCTGTTGTCCATGACGCCAATGCATCATGAGAGTCCAAAAGCCTTCGCTATCCACTTTGCTGGCGATTTTTCGCAGCAATAAAAACAAGTGCATTGCCCGACATGGGCTAACACAACGAGGATAAACCGATGAAACTCAAAATGGCTCCTACCCTGATTGCACTGGCGCTGGCCGCCGCAGGCACCACGGCACAGGCGGCTGATGACTGGTATACCGGTATCGGTGCAGGTTGGGCATATGCTCACAATCTGGATGATGTTAAGGGTCTGGATACCGATAAAGATGCCACTGCACTGAGTCTGTTCGGCGGCTACAACTTCAACGACTACTATGCAGCTGAACTGGGCTACCTCTACGCCGGTAGTGCTGGCGTTGACGGAACCGACTTCAAAACCCAGGGTGCAACCCTCTCCGGCATCGCCCGTCTGCCGCTGAATGATATTTTCTCGGTGTTTGCTGAAGGTGGTGCCTACTTCAATCACGTCAACGGCAATGGCAACAGCGACAACGGCACCGCGCCACTGGCTGGTCTCGGCCTGACTGCCAAGGTCTCTGACCTTATCGATGTGCAAGCCCGCTACCGCTATCTGTGGAATCTGGGTAGCGAGCAGAAAACCTGGGAGAGCGACATGAGCATCGCTACCCTGGAGCTGGTGCTGCACCCGAACCGCACCTCCTATGTGGCACCGGTTGCCGCCCCCGCCCCTGAGCCGGTTCCCGAGCCGGTGCTGGTCGACAAAAACTTCGCCCTGAGCTCTGATGTGCTGTTTGCCTTTGGCAAATCGACCCTCAAGCCAGAAGGTGTCGCAGCGCTCAACACCCTCTATCAGCAGATCGTTGAGGTTCAGCCGAAAGATGGCAGCGCCGTGGTCGTCGGTTACACCGATCGCATCGGCTCTGACGCCTACAACCAGAAACTCTCCGAAGCGCGCGCTCGTACCGTCGCCGACTTCCTGGTAGGCAAGGGTCTGCCTGCTGGCAAAGTTGCCATCGAAGGTCGCGGTGAAGCCAATCCTGTCACCGGCACCCAGTGCAACAGCGTCAAGGGCAAGGCTCAGCTGATCTCCTGCCTGGCGCCGGATCGCCGCGTTGAAGTGCGCGTCACCGGTGTCCAACAAGTGACCCAATAACCTTGTGCTGAAAACAGCGTACAACCAGAGGCCCGACGGGCCTCTTTTTTTGACCGCACCAAGCAAGGTTCAGAAAGAGCGGCTTGAGCGTCACCACCTTATATAAAAGAGAGAGGGAGGCATCAGCCTCCCTCTTTTCATCTCACTGTTTGCCCTGCCCAACGAGCTTAGAACGAGGTGCGGCGGTAGCGGCGATACTCCGGATGCCAGAAGTTGGCTTCGATGGCCTGATCGATCACCTCATCCGGGGTCTGCACCGCTTTACCCTGCAGCATGGCGGTCTTGGCCACCATCTTGGCGATGTAGCGGGAGACCTCGTGAATATCCGCCAGATCCGGCAGCAGAGAGCCTTCAGCACCTTTTACCAAGGGCGAGCACTCCGCCAGCGCACGGCTGGCCGACATCAGCATGGCATCGGTCACCCGGGTGGCGCCGGAGGCGATAACGCCCAAGCCGATCCCGGGGAAGATAAAGGAGTTGTTGCACTGGGCGATGACGTAGCGTTTACCTTTGTGCTCCACCGGCGCGAACGGGCTGCCGGTGGCCACCAGCGCCTGACCGTCGGTCCAGCGGATCAAATCTGCAGGCGTCGCCTCGACCCGGGAGGTGGGGTTGGAGAGCGGGAAGATGATGGGACGGGCACAGTGTTTGTGCATGGTCTTGACCACCTCTTCGGTAAACAGCCCCGGCTGGCCGGATACCCCGATCAAAATGTCAGGATGAGCGTGCTCCATCACCTCCAGCAGGGAGATGTTATCCCCCACCGGCCAGTCAGCAATACGCTCCACCGGCTGGGAGAGACGACGCTGAAAGTCGAGCTGGTTGGGGATCTTGTCGGTGATAAGACCGAAACGGTCCACCATAAAGACCCGGCCACGGGCCTGTGCATCAGTCAGCCCCTCGGCCTTCATCTGCGCCACTATCTGCTCGGCAATCCCACAACCGGCGCTGCCCGCACCGAGGAAAGCGACCCGCTTCTCGGAGAGCTTGGCGCCGGAGGCCTTGCAGGCGGCTATCAGGCTACCCAGGGTCACGGCGGCAGTGCCCTGAATATCATCGTTGAAGCAGCAAAGCTCGTTCTTGTAGCGGTTGAGCAGCGGCATGGCGTTGTTCTGGGCGAAATCCTCGAACTGCAGCAGGATATCGGGCCAGCGGCGCTTGACCGCCTGAATGAAGGCATCGACAAACTCCGCATACTCTTCACCTGAGATGCGCGGATTGCGCCAGCCCATATAGAAGGGGTCGTTCAGCAGTTGCTGGTTGTTGGTGCCCGCATCCAGCACCACCGGCAGGCAGTAGGCGGGCGAGATACCGCCACAGGCGGTGTAGAGGGAGAGCTTGCCGATGGGGATCCCCATGCCGCCGATACCCTGATCGCCGAGACCCAGGATCCGCTCGCCGTCGGTGACCACGATCACTTTGACGTTCTGCTTGGTGGCGTTTTGCAGCATGTCATCGATCCGATCCATATCCGGATAGGAGATAAACAGGCCACGGGCGCGGCGGTAGATATTGGAGAACTCTTCACACGCCTTGCCCACAGTCGGGGTATAGATGATCGGCAACATCTCGGTCAGGTGGTTGTGCAACAGACGGTAGAACAGCGTCTCGTTGGTGTCCTGAATGTTGCGCAGATAGATGTGCTTGTCCATGTCGTTACCAAACGCCATGAACTGGCGATAGGCGCGCTCGGCCTGCTCTTCGATGGTCTCGATATTTTGCGGCAGTAACCCTTCGAGATTAAAGTGGCCGCGCTCTTCACTGGTGAAAGCGCTGCCCTTGTTGAGCAGTGGGGTCTCCAGCAGGGCGGGGCCGGCGTAGGGAATGTAGAGGGGACGTTTCTTATTATCTTCAAACATGGATCTTGATACCTAAACGATTAGCGAGACGCAGGAACCCGCCGATCCTAGGGACTTGCGCCATGAATTTCAAAGAGTTTGCACATCTGTTGCAAAAGGTTTGCGACCCAGTCGACGAAAAGCACCCGGCGTCTGCCCTGTCAGGCGCCGAAAGCGGTTGGCAAAGTTGGCCCCATCGCTGTAACCAACCCGGATCGCCAGCTCACCGAGTGACCAGTTGGTATAGAGCAGCAACTGGCGCGCCTTGCTCATTCTGAGCTCGGTCACCCTCGCCATCGGCCCCATGCCAAATGCTTGCTGACAAAGGCGATGCAGATGGGGCACCGAACAGGCCATCTGGTCAGCCAGCAGGGCCACACTCCAGGGTTCGTCAAGACGCGCCTCCACCCGGCGAAACAGCGCCTGTAATCTGAGCTCCGGGGTGCCCCGCACCTCCCCTTGCAGGGTGCGCTCCAGCAGTGCCAGTAGCAGGCTGAGCAACTGAGGCTGCAACGGTGAGCGCACACCTTCTACCTGCATCAGGCTGAGCAGATGGTAGAGCTGATCGCCGCCATCGCCCTGCCAGATGCGATGGCCAAGCCGGTGCAGGTGCTGCCAGCGCGGCACGTCATCGAGCAAAATCCAGCTGATCTGCCAGCTTTTCCCCGTCAGCTTGAGACCACCAGGCTGTGCGGCAGGCAGAAAGATGAGCGACCCGGCCGGAATGGCTTGCTCCCCCGCGTCGGTGAGCAGCACCCCACCCTCATCGTGACTCACCATCAGGATGTGAAACTCGGGGCGATTGCGGCGGATCACATAGTGATCCCGCACGCGGGAGAGGCCGGTCAGAAAGATGCCCGCCTCACCGAGCAGGGGCAGCCCTTCACGCCCCAGCATCCGCTCTTCACAGCCAGGGGCTATCTCCAGACACTCGCTGATAAATGGCATAACACCTCAACAGGATAGTTTTGCACAAGAAAATCGAGAGGTATCCACAGTGGGAAAACCTCGATATCCACCTATCATACCCCTGACAAACCTTGCTTTTCTCACCCCCGGTTAAAAACTATGAATTATTGGCAAGCGATTTTAAAACAAACCACTGATCGCGAGTTCATGACCCGACTGTGGCGGCTGGCGCTGCCTGTCTCGCTGCAGTCCATGATGTTCTCCCTGCTCGGCCTCATCGATATCATGATGGTGAGCCAGCTTGGCACCACTGCGGTGGCGGCGGTCGGCTTGGGTAACCGGGTCTTCTTCTTCAATCTGCTGGTGATAGCGGGCCTCTCGGGCGGGGTCTCGGTACTGTCAGCGCAATACTTCGGGCGCGGCGAGCTGGCCGGTGTGCGCCGATCCCTGGCGCTGGCGCTGGTGGGGGCCCTGCTGGTCACCCTGCCGTTTGCCTTTCTCTATGTGTTATCGCCGGGCAGCGTGCTGGGCTTTGCCAGCCAGGATCCGGCGCTGCGCCTGCTGGCGGATCAATTCCTGATGATCACCGGCGCCACCATCCTCTGTACCGCCATCGTGGTGCCTTTGGAATCAGCGCTGCGCTCGGTGGGCAACGCCGCTGCCCCAACCCGCATCGGCATTATCGCCATCATTGCAAACGTCATCCTTAACTACGCCCTCATCTTCGGTCACTTCGGCTTCGAGGCGATGGGGGTGGCCGGGTCGGCCTGGGGCACGACCATTTCACGCCTGCTGCAAACGGCCTTGCTGCTGATCTACGTGAAGCGTTATGAGTCGCGGCTGATCCCGCGCACACCAGACTGGCTGGCCGCCTTCAAACGCAAGGAGGTGGTGCGCTTCACCCTGATCGCCCTGCCGCTCTTGTTCCACGACGGGCTCTGGGCCTTTGGCATGCTAATTTACGGCTTTCTCTACGCCCATCTGGGGACCGATTCGCTGGCCATCATGACCACCCTCGGCACGCTGGAGAGCATCCTCATCTCCCTCTTCTTCGGGCTGGCAGTGGCTTGCTCTACCCTGCTCGGCCACCGACTCGGGGCCGAGGAGTACGACATCGCCTGGCAACACTCCCAGCTGTTCCTGCTGCTGGCGCCGATTGGTGCGCTGCTGGTAGGGATCGCGGTCTGGTTGCTGCAAGCCAATCTGCTGCAGTGGGTCGGCAACCTCCCCGCCGAGCTGATGACCGAGGCGGGTCAGGTGCTCGGCATCATGTGTCTGGGGATGCTGCTCAAGGTATTCAATATGGTGGGGATCATCGGCGTGCTGCGCTCTGGCGGCGATGTGAACTACAGCATCTTTATCGATATCGTCAGCATGTGGTGCATCGGCATCCCGCTCGCCTGGGTGGCCGTCAGTGTGCTCGGCTGGCCCCTCTCCTGGGTGGTGGCAGTGGTGTTGCTGGAAGAGTTGAGCAAGGTGCTGCTGGTGCAACGCCGCATTCGCCAGCGGCGCTGGCTCAAAAACCTGGTGATAGGATAAACAGCACGGATCGGGGTCATATCAATGACAGTAAAAACCCGTTTGCAGTATGCTAGTCGCCTCTCAATTCAGAGGCAGGGCGCCGCCATATGCAGCAACGCCGCTGCCTCGTAGTCGTTTAAGGAGACGAGCATGCAACCCGAAAAAGAGCTGATCACCGAGAGTGCCTTGCTGGAGATGGCCAATACCATCATCAAGAACCACGAGGATTTCATCCACGGCATGCGTGCCGATTCGGTGGAACAAAAGAGCGACATTCTGGTATTCAAAGGGGAGTTCTTCCTGGCCGAAGATGGCACCCCGACCGGCAAGACCATGGCGGTATTCAACATGTTCAAGCTGCTGGCCCAGCAGCTCTCCGGCAAGTACCGGCTGAGCTAAGTTCGACCCGTCGCCAACAAGATGCCGCCCTCAGGCGGCATCTGTTTTTACGCTCGGCTGATGCTCAACCACCACGCAGTTCCGGCCCGCCATCTTGGCCTGATAGAGACACTCGTCGGCACGGTTGATGAGGAGATCAATGGTGTCATCGGGGCGCGCCATGGCAATCCCGATACTCACCGTCACCTCCAGCAACTCATCAGCGGTGGGGCTCTTCACCAGCCGCGCCTCGACCGCAATGCGCAACCGCTCGGCCATTTTGCTCGCCTGCGCCGGGTCAGCACAGTTGTGGATCAAAATGGCAAACTCTTCTCCCCCATAACGCCCCAACACCATCCCTGAGTCCAGTTGTTCATTCAAGGTCGCAGCGACGTCTTTGAGCACCGCATCCCCCGCCAGATGACCATAGATGTCATTGATCCGCTTGAAACGGTCCAGATCCAGCAGCAACACAGCAAACGATCTCTTCTTGGATAACAGCCTGACACGGGCTTGCTCCAGCTCTTTCATCAACAAGCGGCGATTCATCATGCCGGTCAGCTCGTCGGTGGTCGATTCCCGATAGAGCCGCAGCAACATGTTGAGCTGACCACACTGCACCCAGCAGCTGGCCAGGGTGAACATGCCAAGCACCCACACCTGATTCAGGGTGGCCTGACTCCAGATGGTCTGGCCCACCAGCAGCCAGTGGCCCAGCAGCATGGTCAGCAGCACCACCCCCGCCAGTTGTAACCCGAGGGAGAGAGGAATAGGAAAGATGGCAAACAGGGTGATCAGCAGATAGGGAAAGGCGACATAGCCCGCTTGCAGCTCTTGTTCTGTACCAAAGCTATGGAGGCAAAAGAGCGAGAAGAGCATCATCACCGCCATCAGATAACCAAGGGCCAGCTTCATCCGCTCCCGACGAAAGTGGATGAGATAGGAGAGCGGGATCAGGGGTGAGAGCGCCAGAGTGCAGAAGATCCTAGCCTGAAACAGTTGCTCGAAATGACCCGCAGGCAAGGTAGCCCAATCTATCACGGCCCACACCGGCAAGCCCGCCATCAGCAGGCAGGTGAGCAGGCGCAAGCGCACTGTCATAAACCCCATGCGGGTACGGGTAAAATCTTCGGAGTGAGCCTTGGCACTCCAGAACTCCGCCAATTTCAGCATCTGGATGCTCCACATAACTAAAGAGGGCTCATTCTACACCGAGTCAGGGGGGGGCAAGGGAAAATTAAACAGTGATGAGGGTCACACAAACCGACAGATGATAACCGCAGCGCGCAAACGTTTCAATGCATCGAAAAATAAACCTTTTTCCGCATAATTAGCGCTGGTCAGCACCATTTCAATCTCTACAATAGCGCCCAATTTTCTCCCCCTCCCCACACCATTCGAGGTACTTATGGAACAGGCTGCCGCCGCCCCCATCACCCCTGAGGCACATCCACCCCGACGAGCGCACAGCGAACTGGTCTACGGCATAGATGATGTCCCTCCGCTGCCCCAGACCCTGTTCGCCGCCCTGCAGCATATGCTCGCCATGTTTGTCGCCATCATCACTCCTACTCTCATCATCGCCAATGCCCTCGGGCTCCCTGCTGCCGACACCCGTTATATCGTCTCCATGTCACTGGTCATGTCCGGTATCGCCTCCTTCATCCAGACCCGCCGCTTCGGCCCTATCGGTTCCGGTCTGTTATCGGTACAGGGCACCAGCTTCAACTTCCTCGGCCCTATCATCGCCTCGGGCCTCGCGCTGCAGCAAGCCGCCATGCCGACGGAAGATATGCTCGGCACCCTGTTCGGCACCATGATGGTGGCGGCACTCACCATGGTGATCCTGAGCCGCTTTCTGCATCTGGTACAAAAGGTGATCACTCCGCTGGTGACCGGCATAGTGGTGTTGCTGATCGGCCTGACCCTGATCAAGGTGGGTCTGATCAGCATGGGCGGTGGCTACGGTGCCCTTGCGGATGGCAGCTTTGCCAGCCACAGCAACCTGTTGCTTTCCCTGCTGGTGCTCGGTCTTATCGTGCTGCTGCAACGCAGCCGCAACCCCTGGCTGCGCCTCTCGGCCATCATGATCGCCATGCTGACCGGCTATGCCGTGGCGCTGCTGCTGGGCAAGGTGACACCACCAACCTTTGACGGCCCCATGGTGATGGTGCCTATCCCCTTGCGTTATGGCCTGGGCTTTGACTGGCAGCTGTTTGTGCCACTGGCCATCATCTTTGTGGTAACCGCACTGGAAGCGATTGGTGATATGACCGCCACGTCGGATGTGTCTGGCGAACCGGTCAGCGGCAAGATCTATATGAAACGGATTAAAGGGGGGGTGCTGGCTGATGGTTGCAACTCGATCATGGCGGCGCTCTTCTCTACCTTCCCCATGTCTACCTTCAGCCAGAATAATGGCGTCATCCAGCTGACCGGGGTGGCCAGCCGCTATGTCGGCCTCTTTATCGCCGGCATGCTGGCGCTACTCGGCCTGTTCCCCGCGGTCGCCAGCCTGGTACAACAGATCCCGGAACCCGTGCTGGGAGGGGCCACCATAGTGATGTTCGGCACCATTGCTGCCGCGGGTGTCCGCATTATTTCCCGCGAGGAGCTGGATAGACGCGCCCTGATGATCCTGGCAGTCTCGATTGCGATGGGGCTGGGCGTCGCCCAGGTACCCGAGGTCTTGCAACATATGCCGGAACTCGTCAAGAGCGTGCTCTCCTACGGCGTCGCCACCGGTGGTATCACTGCTATCTTGATGAACCTGTTGCTACCCAAGCGCGAAAAGCCCCGCGTCTGAGTCATCACCACCCGATAGCGGATGCAGTGTGGCGATGCCCGGTTTTTCCGGGGAGGTGACGGTTAGTGACAGTGCTAGCCGGGCGCCAAACAGGATCATCGATTGACTCATCGCCATTTCTGTCAAGATAATAGGTAAATCAACAATATGAAGCGAAGTGGCCCTGATCCAAATCAGGGCCACTTCGCGCTTGGCAGGTTACTATCCCGCTCTCGTCTCGTTCAAAGGTTTCACCTCTCTCATGCTGATGGATCTCTCTGGCCTGCTGCGCGGACTGCTGACCGACAGTCGCATCGATTTCACTTCGCTCAAGGGGGGGATCTAGCATGCCCATGGACTTCTCCAGTCTGTTACGCCGACTGCTGACCGATAGTCACATCTATTTCGCCCTCAAGGTGCTGCTGGCCATTCTCGGTCTGCTCGCCTTCACCCTGGCCACCGGCAATATCCAGCTCACCGTGCTGCTCTCCCTCGGGTTAGTGGCGGGCGCCATCGCCGAAACCGATGACAGCCTGTGGGGGCGCCTCAAGAACCTCGCCATGACGCTGGTCTGCTTCATGTTCGCGTCCCTCTGCGTGCAGTATCTCTACCCCACTCCCTGGCTGTTTGCCATCGGGCTGGCCAGCTCCACCTTTATCTTCGTGATGGTGGGGGCGCTCGGTGCCCGCTACGCCACCATCAGCTTTGGCTCGCTGCTGATCGCCATCTACACCATGCTGGGGGCCGCCAAGGCGCCGGATCTCTTCTACCAACCGCTGGCCCTCGGCGCTGGCGCCCTCTGGTACGGGCTGGTCTCTTTCATCTGGCTCTGGCTGCTGCCCTACAAAACCCTGCATGAGCAGCTGGCTCAGAGCTATTTCGCCCTTGGCCGCTATCTGCTGGAAAAAGCCCGCTTCTTCCCGGCGGACGAGCACGGTGCCCAGGCCATTCGCCACAATCTGGCCCAGCTCAATATCAATCTGGTGAGCGCGCTGACCCTCACCAAATCGGCCCTCAACGCCCGCCTGAGCCGCCGCCATCCGGCGAGCCCGGAGCTTGCCAGCCTGCTGCGTCTCTACCTGCTGGCGCTGGAAATTCACGAGCGCGCCACCTCCAGCCACTACCCCTACAGCCGACTGGAAGCGGAGCTCAAACAGGGCATCGTACTGGAAGGATTTCAGGAGGTGTTCCTGCAACTCTCCGAGGCGTGTCAGCGGCTGGGTTACGCCATTTTGGTGCACAAACCCTACAGCCATAACAAGCGCATTCACTGGACGCTGCAGGCCCTTGGCGATCAGCTGGAGTTCACCCATCTCAAGCAGCACTACCCGAAAACCCTGCTGACGCCGATGAAGTTCCTGCGCCGCAATCTGGCCAGCATCAACCAGCTGCTGGGCAGCGCCGAGGGGCTGCAAAACCCCGAGCAGGCGCCGCAAAACCTGCCCGCGCTGGCGCGCCCGCCCCGCCTGCCGCTGCTGACCCAGCTCAAGCAGCACCTCACCCTGCACTCCATGGTGTTTCGCCATGCATTGCGCTTGTCGCTCGGGCTGGTGATCGGCTACGGCATACTGCAAGCCTTTGATCTGGAAAAGGGCTACTGGATCTTGCTCACGGTGCTGTTTGTCTGCCAGCCCAGCTACAGCGCCACCCGCCGCCGACTGGTGCAGCGGATGCTCGGCACCTTCGCCGGGATTCTGGTGGGCATTCCGGTGCTCTGGCTGTTCCCCGAGCTACACGTTCAGCTGGTGGTGATGGGGCTCGCCGCCTTCCTGTTCTTCACCCAGGTGCGCAACAACTACAGCGCCGCGGTCTGCTTTATCACCCTCTATGTGTTGATGGCGTTCAATCTGCTCGATGGCATCGGCTTTGCCATTCTGGGGCCGCGCTTGCTCGATACCCTGCTCGGCTGCCTCATCTCCTACGGGCTGGTGGCCTGGCTGTGGCCGGACTGGCAATACAAGCGGCTGCCGACCCTGATCGCCAACTCCCTGTCAGCCAACGCCCGCTACCTCTCGGCGGTGCTGGCGAGCCTCACCCAGCAGCGGGATGAGTCCATCGACTATCGGGTGGCGCGCAAGAGCGCCCATCTGGCCGACAGCGAGCTGGCCACCGCCTGGCAGAGCATGCTGGTGGAGCCGCAAAAGCGCCGCCGCTTCCTCGATCTCTGCTTTACCCTCACCTGGCGCAACCACGCCCTGCTCTCCTACATCTCGGCGCTGGGGGCTCATCGCGACAAGCTGGAAGCGGTGAACGGGCTGGATGAGCTGCGCCACCACATCTGCCACACCCTGGAGCAGGCCGCCGGTCATCTGGCGGGCAACCCCTCCAGCTCCATCGGCAGCAAAAACCTGCTGATCACCACCGATGGTGACCAGGAGTGCAGCGAGGAGCAGCTGATGCTGACCCAGCAGCTCAACCTGATCAGCGAGCTGGCGGATCAGTTGCTGCATCTGGCCAACGAGAGCCGGTTGCTCACCGGGGATCAAGGCGCTACCATGCCCGCCCAATCCTGATAGCCCCATTAGCGAGGAGCCCCATGTCTGCGTCCGAACAACATCAGCTGGAATTAAACGGCCAACTCATAAAGACCGATGCCAAGGGCTACCTGCTCAACAGCAGCGACTGGAGCGAGGAGCTGGCGCTGGTACTGGCTGCGCAGGAAGGGATCGAGCTGGAGGAGCCGCACTGGGAAGTGGTGCGCTTTGTGCGCGCCTTCTATCTGGAGTTCAACACCTCCCCCGCCATCCGCGCGCTGGTCAAGGCGATGGAAAAACAGTATGGCCCCGAGAAGGGCAACAGCCGCTACCTCTACAAACTGTTCCCGGAAGGGCCCGCCAAGCAGGCGACCAAGATTGGCGGCCTGCCCAAGCCGGTGAAATGTATCTGAACCCATAAAACGGGGGCCGCATCTGCGGCCCCCGTTGTTTTTGGTGCGCCTTCCCCGCGCACCGCGCATTCATGTCACGCGCACTTTCAGCCAGCGTTATCCCCGCTGTTCAGCCTGCGCCACCAACTGCTCCGCCAGCCGATGACCATGCAGGTAGGAGGCGATCAACTCGCTATCAGCCTTGCCCAGTTCAATTTGCTGATACCAGTGCTCCAGCATGGCGGCAAAGCCGCGCTGGGCCAGCACCGGCTGCCAGTCGTTGGGGGCCAGCATCTGGGCCTGCGTGTCGCGGGCGATGATGCCGCGGGTGCAGTTCTCAAGGTGCAGGGAGAGATTGTCGCCGTAGGCGTCGATGCGCTCCTCGGTGATGCCGGCGCTGCGGTTCATGCTGCCGCTGATGGCGCGATTGCCACTCTGCCAGCTGACGCTCACCCCGGCCAGCAGGCGCTGGTCCTGGGCACTTGGCCGCAGCACCGCCTGAAAATCCCCCTGTGGCGCGCCGCCATAGAAGCAGAGGCTGTCGAGCACATGAATAAAGTCGTCGAACAGAAAATCCCGCGCCCGCCCCGGCAGGGCGAAGCGGTGTTTTTGCCAGTTGAGTTCGGTGAGCGGCTGGGCACGGGCGGCATCCATGGCGGGCAGATAGCGGCGGTTGAAGCCGACAAACAGCGCACAATCCTGCGCCATGGCGAGGTTGGCAAGCTCCTCGGCCTCGGCCAGCGTGTCGCACAGTGGCTTGTCGACAAAGGTGGGGATACCTGCGCGCAGGCACTGCTCGGCCAGCTCGCGATGCACCGCGGTGGCAGCGTGGATCATCACCCCATCGGGGCGGCTTGCCAGCAGGGCTGCCACATCGGTAAAGCACTCGGTGACCCGATACTGGCGGGCGAGCTTCTCCAGCACCGCCGGATTGCGGGTGCAGAGCAGCGGGGTAACCCGCTCATCGCTCGTCAGCAGCGGCAGATAGGCTTTTTGGGCGATATCCCCCAGACCAATCATGGCAATGCGCATCTCAACTCCTTTTCACTCGATAACGGGATAAGCGGAAAACTGCCCGCACCATCGCAGGATTTCCCCCGCAGATCCAGCCTGCCGTTACCGCGCTGGCTGGCGGCGGCCGCTCTCTGCAAACGGCGGCGTTATCTGGGCATGGCAAGATCGCAGACCGACTTAATCACCTCGGCCAGCCACTCGATGGCCAGATTGCCCTGACTTTTGCGATGTCTGCCGACCACCACCTCGAACGGCTGCGGCGACCCGGCCATCGCCACGGTGCGAAAATCCCCGAGGGCGGCGATGGCCGACGGGATGCAGGCCGCCACGTCATTGACCGACATAAAGGCTTGCAGCGAGGTGTAACAGGGGAGCGTCGCCACCGCCGAGCTGGCGACCTGCTGCGGGCTCATCTGCCCTTCAAAATTGCCGACGCTGTTGGCGAACTGCACAAAGGGGATGGCCGCCATATCCTGCGGCTGGGCATTATCCGGAAGATATCGGGAGTCCTGGCGCAGCACGCAGCAGTAGTGATCCCGGCGCAGGGTGGCGCGCAGCAACCCCGGGTCGAGATAGGCATCAAAACCAATCACCAGATCGACCTCGCCGCTGGCCAACGCGTCCAGATGGTTTTCGGCCTGAAAATCCACCACATCGAGCCGGATGAAGGGCGCCTGATTGCGCAGAACGCTCGCCAACCTTGGGATAATGGCGAGCTGGGCATATTCGTTGGCCATCACCCTGAAGGTGCGCTGGCTGCTGGCGGGATCGAAGGGGGCTGCTACAAAGACCCCGTCGATATCGGCCAGTATCTGCTCGAACTTGTCGGCCAGCTCGCAGGCGTAGTCGGTCGGCTGCAACCCGGCGCTCTGGCGGATAAACAGCTCGGCGGGAAAGAGATCGCGCAGCTTTTTCAGATGACTGCTTACCCCCTGCTGGGAGATCTCCAGCAGCTCGGCCACCCGCGACACACTCTTGTATCTGACCAGCAGCACCAGCACCCGCATCTGCCTGATATCGATCTTCTCCACCCTCGTCTCACCAATTTAAGTTGTATCACATACAAATTACCCATGATTTACATTGTATCATCGGATCTCTAACCTTGCAGCTCTTCCAGCAAAGCGAGGTTAACGATGAAAACTGTCATTCTGATTGGTGCTCAGGGGAAAATGGGGCAAGCCGCCCTCAGTGGTCTGGGCAAGCACAAGGTGATCACTGCCAGCCGCTCCGGCGAGGGGTGTGATTTTCAGGTGGATATCACCAGCAAGGAGTCAATCGAGCGGCTCTACCAAAACGTGGGCTCCTTCGATGCGGTGGTCAATACCGCAGGATTTTGCGAATACGCCCCCTTTGGCGAGATGAGCGAAGAGCAGTGGCAAACCACTATCCAGAGCAAGCTGATGGGCCAGATCAATCTGGTCAATGTCGGCCTCAACTACATCAATCAGGGGGGCTCCTTCACCCTGATCTCCGGCATCCTCAATATCAAGCCGATCCCGCTGGCCATTGCCGATGCCACCACCAGCGGCGCCATCGATACCTTTGT
Source organism: Aeromonas sp. EERV15 (assembly GCF_900079845.1). Classification (NCBI taxonomy): domain Bacteria; kingdom Pseudomonadati; phylum Pseudomonadota; class Gammaproteobacteria; order Aeromonadales; family Aeromonadaceae; genus Aeromonas; species Aeromonas sp. EERV15. The sequence goes on from NZ_FKKY02000016.1 coordinate 47,667, forward strand.
CCAGTGCGTGGCCCACGAGCTGCCCCGCGGCATCCGCATCAATGTGGTCAACCCGACCGTACTGGAAGAGGCGTGGGACGTATATGGCGAGATGATGCCGGGCTTCCAGCCGGTGCCGGGCGCTTTGGTCGGCAAGGCGTTTGAGCGCTCCGTCGATGGCTTTATTAGCGGTCAGGTGCTCTATGTCGATGCCTGATCTTTTTCAGGCCTGACCCCACTGCCTTTGTAATCCCTTGTCGATGATTTTCCTCTTCCCCGAAAGCACCTGCTCTCGGGGCTTTTTATATTGAGAGCGTCAAGCCCGCCAAAAAATATGGTTTCGTATTGAACCCGCCCTGGCTAGCATGCCGCAGCCAATTGCTGGCTCAGGTGCGCATGGGCCACGCCCTCAACCTGTTGCAACAGGGCCTCACCCCGCTGGAGGTCGCTCTCGCCTGCGGTTATGACTCCCCCAGCCGTTTTGCCGCCCGCTTCAAACAGGAGTTCGGTCTGACTCCCCATCAATATCTGCACACCTGCCCCGCCAGATTGGCGAGCAATGCCAAGTAAAATATTACTAAACAACGATCTTATGTAACCTGATGTAACCCGGTGATCCCGCTCACATTGCCACCTCTTCAGAGTGTGATCTCGCACCAGAGATCCCTTTAACCTTGCCATACAATGGCTACCGAAAACCTTTTCACTAAAAGTAAGCGCAAAAAGTCTTCTTTTTAACCTACAAAAATGGAATTGGAGCGAGAAATGTTTCGTAAAACTTTACTCTCAGTAGCCCTCGGCACCGCCCTGTTTGGACTGACTGCCTGCAACGATAACCAGACGGAAGAGAGCACCGTCGCCAAGCCGGAGCAGGCAACCCAATATCGGGACGTGATAGACCGCCGGGGAACACCGATCCAATTCCGTGACTTTGATAGTTACGACAACCTCAAATACAACCCCTTGCTCGATCTGGGGGCCTGGCATGGCTTCCTGCTGCCTGCCAAGGACAGTGAGTGGGGTGGCTTCACCGGCCCCATGGTGATCGCGGAGGAGTACAGCCTCTTCTTTGCCCGCGAGCTCGACAAACTCACCCTGAGCGATGCGAGCGGCCGCCAGTTCCCGTTGACCAGCGCCCGCAAGCAAGAGGTGTTCGCGATTCCGGGCGCACTGGTGCAACGCTTCGAGTTCGAGCCCTTTACGCTGGAGCTGGAGCTGCGCTACGGCGATGCCCGCACCGCGCTTATCCGCACCCGCCTGCAAAACCACACCGATGCGCCGCTCACCCTCAACCTCAACTGGCAGGGCGAGCTGCTCAACCAGTGGGATGCCGAGCACACCATCGCCGAGCAGTATCCTGCCTGGACCCGCACCATCAGCGAGAGCGACAAAGGGATTGAATTCCAGTTCGGCAAACTTCGCAGCACCTGGAACATCATGCAGAGCGGCAGCGCTCGCTATCGCATCGACCGCACCCTGCCAAGCCGCACCACTCTCGACCAGAAAACGCTGGGCTACCAAAGCGATGCCAGCATTACCCTGGCCGCCAAGGGGAGCGAGGATATCTACACCCTGCAGAGCTATCTCCACTCTGCAGATGACGCCAGCCGCTACCAGCAGAGCCGTCAGGCCCTGCTGGCCAACCCGGCCAACTATTTTGCCGACTCCATCCGCCGCTGGGAGGGCTACCTCGCCAACGGTCTCTCCAATCAGGGGATCCCCGAGTCGGAGCGTCGCATCGCCGTCAAGGCGATGGAGACCCTCAACGGCAACTGGCGATCCCCGGCTGGCGCCATCCTCCACGACGGGGTGACCCCCTCCAATACCGCCCGCTGGTTCGACGGCGTCTGGGCCTGGGACAGCTGGAAGCACGCTTACGCCATGGCCCACTTCAACCCTGAGGTGGCCAAGAACAACGTGCGCGCCATGTATGACTATCAGGTGCAACCGGATGATCCGGTTCGTCCGCAGGATGCGGGCATGGTGATCGACGCAGTCTTCTACAACAAGCTGGCAGATCGCGGTGGCGATGGCGGCAACTGGAACGAGCGCGATACCAAGCCGCCCCTCTCCGCCTGGGCCATCTGGGAAATTTACAGCGCCACCAAAGACAAGGCCTTTATCGCCGAGATGTATCCCAAACTGCAGGCCTATCACGACTGGTGGTACCGCGCGCGGGACAACAACCGCAACGGCATCATCGAATATGGCGCCACCAAGCATGTCGAGCATAACGATGAGTTCGGCAATATCACCTTCAAGGTGCAGTACCCCAACGGTATTCCCGCCGGGCTGGATCTCTCCAGCTGTACCACTGAGGAGGATGGCTGGTATGCCTGCGCCGGTATGCCGCTCTATCAACAGGTGTTGAACGTGGGCGGTTACAGCGACATGGATATCGGCGCCCAGCACGGCGCCGGTTGGGAGTCCGGCATGGACAACGCCGCCCGCTTCGGCTTTATCGAACCGGGCCAGCTGCAACGCTATGCCGACAAGACCTATGGCGGAGATCTGGCCAAGGCGCGTCAGGACTGGAACGTCGCCTTCTTTGAAAACCATCAGGACAATGGCGATTTGATCGGTTTCTCCATCGATCAGGAGTCGGTGGAGCTGAACGCCTTTCTCGCCAAGGAGAAGCGCATTCTGGCAGACATGGCCGACCTGCTTGGCAAACCGGATGAAGCAAGCCGCTACCGCGATGGTGCGACCCAGCTGGCTGGCTACATCAACAGCTGTATGTTCGATGAGGCGTCAGGCTTCTATTACGATCGCCAGATTGGACAGGGGGATGTCGCTGACGGCAACGGCTGCGTCGGCAAGTTGCTGACCGCCCGCGGCCGTGGCCCGGAAGGGTGGAGCCCGCTCTGGGCAGAGGTCGCCGACAAGGAGAAAGCGGCGCGGGTGCGCGAGGTGATGCTCAACGCCCAGGAGTTCAACACAAGGATCCCGCTGGGCACAGCCGCGCTGACCAACCCGGCCTACGACCCCAATATCTACTGGCGCGGTCGGGTCTGGCTCGATCAGTTCTACTTCGGGGTGAAGGGGCTGGAAAACTACGGCTACCGCAGCGATGCCGAGGCACTGGTCAACAAGCTGTTCAACAACGCCGAAGGGTTGGCGGGCAGCGGCCCCATCCGTGAAAACTACAACCCGGAGACCGGTGCCATGCAGGGGGCCAGCAACTTTAGCTGGAGCTCTGCCCACCTCTATATGCTCTATCGCAACTTCCTGAAACCACAGGCATAACTCAGCCCTTCCATGCAAAAGGCCTCCGGATGGAGGCCTTTTCTGTTTTCACTCAAGTTGCACTCACGGGGTACCCGCCGCGCTGCTGGTACGCGCAGCGCTTAGCCGGTAGTGAGCGGCAGCGAGAGTCGCTTGGCCAGCGCCTGGAAGTGCTGGCTCACTTCGGCCCCGAACAGGGGGTCGCCAATGGCACGGTTCTGCCAGTTTTGCTCCAGCTGGCGCCAGTCATCCTCGGTCAGGGAGTCACGCAGATGGGGGAAGATCACCCCCTCTTCGTAGTTCATGTGCGCCTCTTGCAGCTCCACGAAGCGCTCCAGCTTGGTGGTGAACTGATCGAGAGGGATCACCGCATCCATCAGGATCATCTCCACCATCTCCTTGAGATCGGCCCCTGCCTCCAGCAGCTTGACGTGCTCCTCCTGCAGACGGTTGGCAACCTCCCCTTCCACCACCCGATATTTCAGGTAGTAGTCATAGATGAGGTCTTCCTTGGGATGGTGATACTTGTCGGAGACCTCCCGCAGGTAGTCGATGACATCGCGCACCAAAAAGTAGCTGATGGGCTGTTCGGCATGGATGGCTGCCAGCTTGTGCTTGAGCAGCTCCAAGAGTCGGGCGATGTTGAGATGGTCCTTGTGCAGACTGGATAACATGGGCACTCCTTGGCTCTGAATTAATGTTATGTCCCTGAGTATACGGTCATTTGTCGCCCGAACTTTGCACTCAATCAAGTGGGATGCAGACAGATTTCCACTCTATCTGACTCTTGCCCTGTTGTTCCAGCAAGCGATTGGTCTCGGTAAAGTGGCCACAACCGATGAAACCACGGTGGGCAGAGAGAGGGCTCGGATGGGGGGCGGTCAACACATGGTGGCGCTGACGATCGATAAAACGCCCCTTCTTCTGGGCATGAGCCCCCCACAACAGGAAGACTACCCCCTGACAGCTGGCATTGATCTGCTCGATAACCCGATCGGTGAAGGTCTCCCAACCGAGCTGAGCGTGAGAGTGAGCCTGACCGGCCTGCACCGTCAGCACGGTATTGAGCAGCAAGACCCCCTGTTTGGCCCAGGATTCGAGAAAGCCGTGATTGGGGGTGACAAAGTCGGGCAGATCCCGCTGCAGCTCTTTATAGATGTTGACCAGGGAAGGCGGGGTACGCACCCCGGGCAGGACGGAGAAACAGAGACCGTGCGCCTGATTTGGGCCGTGGTAGGGGTCTTGCCCCAGGATCACCACCTTGACCTGATCCAGTTCGGTCAGCTTGAAGGCATTGAACACATCGGCTGTTGGCGGGTAGATCACCTTACCCGCTTCCCGCTCCGATCTGACGGTCGCCAGCGTAAGTTTGAAATAGTCCTGCTCTTTTTCAGAGCCAATCACATCACTCCAGGTCTGCACCCCTAACTCCTCACTTGAATCGGCGAAGGGCTCAGGATAGGGGGCCAGCCCGCAAGACGCAACCGTGGCTCACTGCTGCCAAATTCGGGCAACACGCCCCGAGCGCTCCAGTTTGTGCAGGCCGGCGTTGAACAGCAACATCAAACGGCGCGCCTCAGGATCAGCCTTGCGCATCAACAAGTATCCCGGTTGCGACCAGATAGGATCAGCGGCACTGGTCAGCGCCAGCGATGGGGGATGACGGGAGATCGCTTGCTGGAACAGGATCTGTGCCACCTGCTCATCCATCACCAGATAGTGGATACGCCCGTCGAGCAACTTGCCCATGCTCTGCTCATCAGAATCTGACCACTCGAGGGTAAGCCCGGCTTGGCGGGCGGCAAACCCATCGCCATAAAAATAGCCACGGGTGACCCCGACCGGCTGATCTTTTAGCTCCCCCAGATTCACCTGCGGCGAACCGACCAGCATAAAGAGGCGAGTCGTGAAATCGCCGAGCGTGGCAGAAAAATAAAAGTGCTGTTCACGTTCACGGGAACGAAACCAGGGCATGGTGACCACATACCTCCCCTCCTGGGTCAGCTGGTAAGCCTGCGCCCAGGGGTAGAAGTGAAAGCTGACATCCAGCCCCGACTGAGCGAAAGCCTCGCGTACCACCTGGCAGAGGAATCCCTGATTGGGCAGCGCCTCACTGATATAAGGTGGCCACTCGCCCACGGCAATGCGCACCGTCTCGGCACGCACTGCGCTGGTACAACAAAACAGGGCTAGCCATGCCCACTTTCGCCACCCGCTCTTCACCCGGCACTCTCCTCAGTGTGTTTGCTGAGTGTAGCCAATCCCCCTGCCCTCATCAGAAAAAAGCCTAAAAGGTGTAGTTAAATTACTAGATTGAAGATATAAAAGATGCATTATCTGGATATCTTACAAATTTGGAAAAATGACCTAAATTTGATTCAACTCAATAAATTAATGCCGTTGACATGCGGCTTTATTGAACTTTATTGATCTGGATCAATTTTGGTAATATTACCACCATGGTATATATGACCCCATCAAAGTAAAGGTGTAAGGCAAGGGCCCTTTAAGTCATCGCCATCGACGGTAGCTTAAATACATCAGGGTAATTTCCTTACAGTTGGATTCGCGTTCCCATTGAGGAGTCATACCATGATCAAAGGCATTCAAATCACCCAAGCTGCTAACACCGCTCTGCTGAACTCTTTCTGGCTGCTGGACGAAGAGAAGCAACAAGCTCGCTGCATCTGCGTCAAAGGCGATGCTTTCGCTGCCGATCAAGAAGTGCAACTGGCTGACCTGGGTCAGTTCGAATATCGTGAACTGCCAGTACAAACTGACCCGGTTGTTGAAGGTGGCCAGCACCTGAACGTCAACGTTCTGCGTCGCGAAACCCTGGAAGATGCTATCGCCAACCCGGAAAAGTACCCGCAGCTGACCATCCGTGTATCTGGCTACGCAGTGCGTTTCAACGCCCTGACCCCGGAACAGCAGCGTGACGTGGTTACCCGTACTTTCACCGCCAGCCTGTAATCAGCGCCTTGCAGTGAACCGCTGATACTCACGGTATCAGCACAATAAAAAAACGGCCAAACGGCCGTTTTTTTATTGCTCCCGCACCAGCCAACGCGGCCGTGCGGGGGAAAATGCGCTTAAGCCCTGTCCACTTCCAGCTGCCCGGCCTTGCCGCCGAGCACCGCATCCATCTTCTTCTGGTCCAGCTGCTTGCAGTATTTGGCGACCACCACAGTGGCAACCCCATTACCGATCAGGTTGGTCAGCGCCCGCGCCTCGGACATGAAGCGATCGATCCCCAGGATCAGCGCCAAACCGGCCAGTGGCAGATGACCCACCGCCGAAATGGTCGCCGCCAGCACGATAAAGCCGCTACCGGTTACCCCGGCCGCCCCTTTCGAGGAGATCAGCAGCACCACCAACAGGGTGATCTGCTGGAACAGGTCCAACGGTGTATTGGTGGCCTGCGCAATGAAAATCGCCGCCATGGTCAGATAGATGGAGGTGCCATCCAGGTTGAAGGAGTAACCGGTCGGAATGACCAACCCCACCACCGATTTCTGGCAACCCAGCTTCTCCATCTTGTCCAGCATCCGCGGCAGTACCGACTCGGAAGAGGAGGTCCCCAGCACGATCAGCAGCTCCTCGCGAATGTAGGAGATGAAACGCAGGATGCTGAAACCGGAGGCTTTGGCGATGCTGCCCAGCACAACGAAGATGAAAAAGAGGCAGGTGATATAGAAGCAGGCGATCAACTGGCCCAACTGTACCAGCGAACCCACCCCATATTTACCGATGGTAAATGCCATTGCCCCGAATGCACCGATCGGCGCCAGTCTCATTATCATATTGATAATGCCAAATATGACTTTGGAGAAACTGTCGATGACGCCGAAAATAACCTGTCCCTTTTCGCCAATATGGTGAAGGGAAAAACCGAACAGCACCGCAAACAGCAATACCTGCAAGATATTGCCGCTGGCAAAGGCGCCGATCACGCTGCCCGGAATAATATCCAGCAAAAAGGCGATAATGCCCTGTGACTTGGCCTGTTCCGCATAAGCAGAGATGGCGCTGGCATCCAGTGCAGCCGGATCGACGTTCATGCCAACCCCGGGTTGCAGCAGGTTGACCACGCACAGCCCGATGATCAGGGCGATGGTGCTGACCACCTCGAAGTAGAGCAGGGCAATGGCGCCGGTCTTGCCGACCGCCTTCATGCTCTCCATCCCGGCAATACCGGTGACCACGGTACAGAAAATAACGGGGGCGATGATCATCTTGATCAATTTGACGAAGCCATCACCAAGGGGCTTCATATCAGCGCCCAGCTCCGGATAGACATGCCCCAGTAATACCCCGAGGGTGATCGCGAGCAATACCTGAAAATAGAGGCTGCTAAATAGTTTCTTTCGCATTATTAACGTCCTGTTAATTTAATTGCACATTGTTAGGGCAGCAATAAACATGCAGATAGCCGGGACGAGATATCTCCGTATCTCACCCGATCCATGCCGTTTCTGCATTACTACGGCGACTACTCTACATGTAACAAAAAACAATTAAGAGACATCAATCACACAACAAAATTAACACCTTTAACGCCACGGCAACTAATTGTTGTTTACTCAAAGATTAATTTTAGTCGTCAGAAAAATATGGCAGATATAAAAAATGCCCCGCATTGCGGGGCATTTTTCATCAAGCACGACAGCATCGAGATCAGACCGAGGTATCGAGAGGTTCGAAGCCCTTGATCAGGTCATCGATGGCCTTCATCTGCTTGAGGAAGCCTTCCAGCTTCTCCAGCGGCAAGGCGCTCGGGCCATCGCAGCGAGCGATTTTCGGATCCGGGTGGGATTCGATAAACAGACCGGCCAGACCCACTGCCATACCGGCGCGAGCCAGCTCGGTCACCTGCTCGCGACGACCACCGGAGGCCGCTCCCAGCGGATCACGGCACTGCAGGGAGTGGGTAACGTCAAAAATAACCGGGTAACCGCCGGTGCTCTTCTTCATCACACCCAGACCCAGCATGTCTACCACCAGGTTGTCGTAACCAAAGTTGGCGCCGCGCTCGCAGAGGATCAAGCGGTCATTACCGCACTCCTCGAACTTGTCGGTGATGTTCTTCATCTGACCCGGGCTCAGGAACTGGGGCTTTTTGATGTTGATGACATTACCGGTGCGCGCCATGGCCTCCACCAGATCGGTCTGGCGTGCCAGGAAGGCGGGCAGCTGGATCACATCAACCACCTCGGCAACAGCCTTGGCCTGATGGGGCTCGTGCAGATCAGAGATCACCGGCATGCCGAAGGTGGCCTTCAGCTCCTGGAAAATCTTCATCCCCTCTTCCAGACCCGGACCGCGATAGGAGTGGATGGAGGAGCGATTAGCCTTATCCCAGCTCGCCTTGAAGACAAACGGAATACCCAGCTTGGTCGTCACTTCCATATACTTCTCGCACACTGCCATCGCCATATCGCGCGATTCCAGTACATTCATGCCGCCGAACAGCACAAACGGTTTGTCGTTGGCAACGTCGATCTCGTTGATCTTGATATTCTTCTGGTCCATCTAAGACATCCTTAATGAAGGGGCTTGGGGCATGAAGCCAAGTTAGTCGCTGCGACCGGGCACAGCAGCCTTGATATTCTTCTGTTTCAGTTCCAAGCCATCCTTAATGAAGAGGCTTGGGGCTGAGATCCAGCGCAGCCAGCTGTACTTTGAGCACATCGGCTACCGGATCGTCCGGGCATTGTTCAATAAAATAGCTAAAATCGTCGGCGGCCTGACGGGGGCAGTCGAGCTGCTCATAGATGAAGCCGCGATCCCGCGTCTCCAGCGGGTCACCCGGCTTCATGCGCAATAGCAGCTCACTGCAGCGCAGCGCCTCTGGCATGCGATCTTCCCGCAGCAAGGCACCCTTGCTGACGTTGAGCAGTCGCTCGATGATTTCCCACTGCCCAGACGGTTGCAGATAAGCCGGGGTCAAGGTGGCCAAATCCCCCAACGCACCGCGCAGCAACAGTTCGATACGCGCCAGACTCAGCTCATCGCCGGTAAAGGGATCGACATAGACCTCTCCTTCACCACCGGCAAAACTGACCAGGAAGTGGCCGGGGAAACAGATCCCCTCCACATCGAGCCCGAGCTTGCGCCCCAGCTGAATAATCAAAATACCGAGGCTGACCGGGATCCCCTTGCGCTGCACTAGAACCTGATTGAGGTCACTATTATTTGCAGAGAAGTAATCCTGCCAGTCGCCATGAAAACCGAGCTGCTGGTAAAAGCCCTGCAACAGTTGCTCACGCACCTCGTCGCACGTTCCCTCTTCGATCTGTTCGTCCAGCCACTCATCCAGCAGGGTCAACTCACGCCCTCCCTGCTCGGCAGATCCGTAAATCTCATCGCTGATCGACAACGCCAGTTCGGTGATGTCATGAGCTTCAAAATCGGTCCATTCGTCTATGCGTAACATCTTCTTCATGCCTTAACCGAATAAACTCGTCTGTTTGAGCACTGCCAACTTGGCAATGAAAAAGAGCCACCCCAGGGCGCCCAGAAAAGAACACCAGCGGATAAGATTGCTTTTGGCCAGCCGCAGCGCCATGGTCGCCAGAAACACCAGCACCACAATACCCATCAACTTTTCGCTGAGCCAGGGTGTACCGTTATTGAACGGGTTGAGATCCAGCGCCACACAGAGCAGCACGCCGGAGAGCACCACCAGACCGTTGAGCCAGCCACTGAGTTTCAGCACAGGCGCGCTGTAGGCACGGCCAGCGGTTGTTTGCACCCAGTAGAAGCGGAGCATAAACATCAGCACGGCCCCGGCAATCAGGAAGAAGTGCAGCAGTTTGAGCACAAAATACCTCGTTAATCCTTGCAAGGAGCGCCACAACGGCACCCCGCGTATAAAATCTGTCGTTCGGCCAAACTCAGGCTAAAACGGGACCTTGCCGCTACGGACAGCGCCCCAGTGTGACCCTGTCGTTATCGCCATAATCGCGCACCGTGGCGACCTCGCGGTAGCCGCTATCCCCCAGCAACTGCCGCACTGCAGCGCCCTGATCCCAACCATGTTCCAGCAACAGCCAGCCATCGGTCAGCAGATAAGCGGGGGCATGGGCCACGATGTGGCGGATATCCGCCAGCCCGGCCTCATCGGCAACCAGCGCCGAGCGTGGTTCAAACCGTACGTCACCCCGCTCGAGATGGGGATCGGCGCCATCAATATAGGGGGGATTGGAGACAATCACCGCAAAACGAGGCGTCTGGTCGCGATCAGGTTCACCCAGCGGCTCAAACCAGCTGCCGTCGCGCACCTCGATGGGCAATCCCAAAGCGGCGCTGTTTTCACGGGCCAATGCGGCGGCATCGGCCATCCGATCCACCGCCCATACCTCGACCTCGGGCCGCTCGGACTTGAGCGCCAGCGCGATGGCGCCGGTGCCGGTGCCGAGATCCAGCACGGCGCACGGCCCTTGCGGAATTTTGGTCAGCGCCTGCTCGACTAGCACCTCGGTATCGGGACGCGGGATCAGGGTCGCCGGGCTCACTTTCAGCGGCAGCGACCAGAACTCCCGCTCTCCCACCAGATGGGCGATGGGTTCACCCGCCAGCCGACGGTCAAGCCACTGTTGCAGGGTGGCCTGCTGGACGGCATCCAGCTCGCGCTCGGGCCAAGTCATCAGATAGCTGCGACGGCAGTCGAGCAGATGGCAGAGCAGCACATCGGCGTCGGCACGGGGGGATTCCCCGCCAGCCAGCACCGTCATGATATGGGAGCGGGCCTGCTGGATCTGCATCAGTGCCACCCCATCCTATGGGCGCAACACTTAATGCGAGCTTGCCGGTTCACCAGTTGCATCAACTGTTCTCGGCCAGTGAGGCGAGCTGATCGGCCTGATACTCCTGCACCAGCGGCGTGATGATGCAGTCCAGATCCCCTTCCAAAATTTCAGAGAGACGATACAGGGTGAGGTTGATGCGGTGCTCGGAGAGACGGCCCTGCGGGTAGTTGTAGGTGCGGATACGCTCGGAGCGATCACCGGAGCCCACCAGATTGCGGCGGGTGCTCTGTTCGGCAGCGCGGTGGCGCTCATCCTCGGCAGCCTGCAGGCGGGCAGAAAGCACTGACATCGCCTTGGCGCGGTTCTTGTGCTGGGAGCGCTCGTCCTGACACTCCACCACCAGACCGGTCGGCAGGTGGGTGATGCGAATGGCCGAGTCGGTCTTGTTGACGTGCTGGCCACCGGCACCGGAGGCGCGGAAGGTGTCGATCTTCAGATCAGAGGGATTGATCTCGATCTGCTCGGCTTCCGGTACTTCCGGCAGCACGGCAACGGTGCAGGCGGAGGTGTGCACCCGCCCCTGAGATTCGGTCTCAGGCACCCGCTGCACCCGGTGGCCACCGGATTCAAACTTGAGGCGGCCATAGACCCGCTCGCCGTCGATCTTGGCGATCACCTCCTTGTAGCCACCGTATTCACCGTCGTTGCAACTGACGATGGAAAGGCGCCAGCCCTGACGCTCGGCAAACCGTGAATACATGCGAAACAGGTCGCCGGCAAAGATCGCCGCTTCGTCGCCACCGGCACCGGCGCGGATCTCCAGATAACAGTTATTGTCATCGCGGGGATCCTTGGGCAGCAGCATGACCTGCATCGCCTGCTCCTGCTGCTCCAGGGCGGCCTTGACCAGTGGCAACTCCTCCTGCGCCATCTCGCGCAGGTCGGCGTCATCCTCTTCCAGCATCAGCTGGGTGGTCTCCAGATCATCCTGCGCCTGACGATAATGCTGGAAAGCGTGAACGATATCTTCCAGCTGGGCATACTCGCGGGTCAGGGCGCGGTAGCGCTCCTGATCCGAGACTACGTCCGGCTCGCCGAGCATGGCCTGAACTTCTTCGTGGCGCTCGATGAGGCCTTCCAGCTTTCTGATCAGTGACGGATTCATAACTCTTGCATTCTCAATGGAGGAAGGGGCCGCCAGCATGGCAACCCCGAACAATTACTCTTGGGACAATCCCAGTGCCTGCCGCAAGCGGGACAGCTCGCTCTGATCGCCCTGGGAAGCCGCCTGGCGCAAGGCCTGGGTCGGCGCGTGGATCAACTTGTTGGTGAGGCGATGGGCCATCGCCTTGAGCGCCTGCTCGGCACTCTCGCCCTGTGCCAATGCCAGCAGGGCACGCTGCAGCTCTTCGTCAGCCACCTGTTGGGACTGATGGCGATAGTCACGGATCAGATCGACCGAGCGCTGGCTCCGGTACCAACCCATAAACTCGTCGCGCTCTTCCTGCACGATCACTTCCGCCTGCGCCGCCGCCCTTTTACGGGTTTCGAGGTTCTGCTCGATAATCCCCTGCAAATCATCCACCGTGTAGAGATAGGCATCGGAGAGCTCATCCACTTCCGCTTCGATGTCACGCGGCACTGCTATATCCACCAGAAACATCGGCTTGGAGCGGCGGGCCTTGAGGGCACGCTCCACCATCCCCTTGCCAATGATCGGCAGGGGGCTGGCGGTCGAACTGATGACGATATCCGCCTCGTGCAGATAGTCGGGGATCTCTTCGAGCGTCATCACCTGGGCGCCGAATTCGGCCGCCAGGGTCTGGGCGCGCTGCAGGGTGCGGTTGGCCACCATCATCCGGGTGACGTTCTGCTCACGCAGATGGCGTGCCACCAGCTCGATGGTCTCTCCCGCTCCGACCAGCAGTACCTTGGTCTGGGAAAGGTCGGAGAAGATCCGTCGCCCCAGGCTAACGGCAGCAAAGGCCACCGACACCGCGCTGGCGCCAATCTCGGTATCGGTGCGCACCCGTTTGGCCACCGAGAACGACTTCTGGAACAGCCGCTCCAGGGTTCCCTTGAGGGATTCTGACTGCTGGGCATGGGCATAGGATTGCTTGATTTGGCCCAGGATCTGCGGCTCACCGAGCACCAGCGAATCAAGCCCGCACGCCACCCGCATCAAGTGGCGCACCGCCTCTTCGTCATGGTGCTGATAGATGGCATTGACCAATTCGGCTGCGTCCAGCCCGTGGAATTGCTGCAACCAGCGCAACACATCGCTCTGCTGCTCGCCATCCAGGTTGCAATAGAGTTCGGTCCGGTTGCAGGTTGAGACAATCACCGCCTCGCTGACACCGGATTGGCTCACCAGCTCACGCAAGGCGCGATCGATGCAGTCCGGGCCAAAGGCGACCCGCTCCCGCAAGGCGACACTGGCGGTGTTGTGGTTGATTCCGAGTGCTAGCAAACTCATGAGTGGGCGACGATCATTTCATATGCAGGGTGCAAAGGCGGCAATTGTACGAGAAAGGGTAAGTCTTTAAAAGCAATACGGCAGCCCCGTATACTGTGGCAAATCCCTCTCTCTGGAGCCTTGCCGTGCTGTTGCGTATTTTCACCCTCACCTGTCTGCTGTTGCTGGCCGGTTGTGCCACCACCCAACCCCAACGGGATCAGGTGAACTGGAACCAGGAGCGAACCCGTCTAGAACAGCTGACCCACTGGCAGATCGTCGGCAAGATGGCCATCATCACCCCCCAGCAGAAAGGTAGCGCCCGCCTCAACTGGCAGCAGGATGGCGAGGATTATCGTCTCAACCTCAGCAGCCTGATCGGCACCAGCATTCTGGAGCTCTCCCGCAGCAAGGGGGTGATCACCCTGCTCGACAGCGACGGCAAGCGCCACCAGAGCCAGGATGCCGAGGCGCTGATCTATCAGCTCACGGGCTGGCATATTCCGGTCGCCGGATTGCCGGAGTGGATCAAGGGGCTGCCGGGTCAGGCGGAGTTTGAACTCAACCCCGACAGCAGTCTGGCCAGTGTCCGTGACGGCCAGTGGCAAATCGTCTATGGCGATTATCGGGATCAAGATGGCTACCGCCTGCCCCACCAGCTGACCATGACCGGCCAGAACAGCCGCCTCAAGCTTCAGATCAACCAATGGACTCTTGCACGTTAATGGCTTCCACACGCTGGCCGGCACCGGCCAAACTCAACCTGTTTTTACACGTCAATGGCCGTCGCGCCGATGGCTATCACGAGCTGCAAACCCTGTTTATCTTCCTCAATCACAACGACTGGCTCGAGTTCGAGGTGATTCCCGGCAGCGACACACTCACTCTGAGCCCGGCCATTCCCGGGGTACCTGATGAGCAGAATCTGATCATCCGGGCGGCTCGCCTGCTACAAGCAAAGCTACCGAGCCCGCAGGGGGCCCATATCCGGCTGGAGAAAGTGCTGCCCATGGGGGGCGGAATTGGCGGCGGATCGTCCGATGCAGCCACTACCCTGGTGGCACTTAACCAGCTCTGGCAGGCAGGCTTGAGTGAAGATGAACTGGCACAACTCGGCGTCCAGCTGGGAGCCGATGTGCCGGTGTTTGTCCGTGGCAAGGCGGCCTTTGCCGAAGGGGTGGGCGAGCGGCTGCAACCGGTCGAATTACCAAGCGCCTGGTATCTGGTGCTCAAACCCGATTGCCATGTGGCCACGGCGGCAGTATTTCAGGATCCGGACCTGCCCAGAGCCACTCCGAAAATGGCGTTGGACAACTTGCTGGCAGGTGAGTGGAAAAACGATTGCGAATCACTGGTGAAAAAGCGCCACCCCGAGGTTGCCAATGCGCTCAGCTGGTTGCTAGAATACGCGCCGTCGAGAATGACGGGCACAGGAGCCTGCGTCTTTGCTCAATTTGAAGACGAAGTGACTGCTCGGGAAGTGTTTGCCAAGGTGCCGAAGGGGCTAGATGGGTTTGTCGCGAAAGGCGAGAACATATCACCTCTCTTCTGGACATTGCAACAGTTCAAATGATTGGGGTATCGCCAAGCGGTAAGGCAGCGGGTTTTGATCTCGCCATTCCTAGGTTCGAATCCTAGTACCCCAGCCAAATCCAGAGCCATAATATCCTTGCTCGTTATCTTGATAAATCGTTTGCCCCAAAACGATATGGGTCTGGTTTCAGACTCCCCCACATACTGGATGCAACCCCGAGGTTTCAAACCGTGCCTGACATGAAGCTGTTTGCTGGTAACGCAACGCCGGAACTAGCCCAGAAGATCGCAGATCGCCTGTTTATCAAACTCGGCAATGCTGCCGTAGGTCGCTTTAGCGACGGCGAGATCAGCGTACAGATCAATGAGAATGTACGTGGTGGCGATATCTTCATCATTCAATCCACCTGTGCCCCGACCAACGACAATTTGATGGAATTGATCGTTATGGTGGATGCACTGCGTCGTGCTTCAGCTGGCCGTATCACAGCCGTTATCCCCTACTTTGGTTATGCCCGTCAGGACCGCCGCGTCCGTTCCGCTCGTGTACCTATCACCGCCAAGGTTGTCGCTGACTTCCTCTCCAGCGTGGGTGTGGATCGCGTGCTGACCGTTGACCTGCATGCCGAGCAGATCCAGGGCTTCTTTGACGTTCCGGTCGACAACGTGTTCGGTAGTCCGGTACTGCTGGAAGACATGAAGTCCAAGAACCTCGAGTCTCCAGTTGTCGTCTCGCCAGACATCGGCGGCGTAGTGCGTGCCCGCGCCATCGCCAAGCTGCTGGATGACACCGACATCGCCATCATCGACAAGCGTCGTCCCCGCCCGAACGTCTCTCAGGTCATGCACCTGATCGGTGATGTTGCTGGCCGCGACTGCGTCATCGTTGATGACATGATCGACACCGGCGGCACCCTGTGCAAAGCCGCAGAAGCCCTGAAAGAGCGTGGCGCCAAGCGTGTATTCGCTTATGCCACTCACCCGGTCTTCTCTGGCACTGCCGTCGAGAACATCAAGAACTCGGTGATCGATGAACTGATCATCACCGACTCCATCCCGCTCACCGCGGAGATGAAAGCGATTGGTAAAGTCAAACAGCTGACTCTCTCAACCGTGCTGGCCGAAGCCATTCGCCGCATCAGCAACGAAGAGTCCATCTCTGCCATGTTTGAGCATTGATAGATTCAGCAATAACGAAAACCGCCTGCTGGCGGTTTTCGTCTTTCTGAACCCTCTCTTTCCACCCCTCTGCTATCTGGTACGACCCTGCCCCCGGCAGGCTTAAGGATTTACCCATGAATTGCTTGCGTCCCCTCCTGCTCGCGACCCTCACCAGCGCCCTGTTTGCCTGTCAACCGGCGAAAGAGAGTCAACCCTTCGTGCTGACCCTGGCCCACATGAACGATACCCACTCCCAGTTTGATCCGGTCAATGCCGATCTCACCGGGCAGATCTTTGGCCAGCAGGAGGAAACGGACACCCTCTACACCCGTTTTGGCGGTTACCCCCGCCTGCTGACCATGGCAAAGGCTTATCAGGCCGAGGCACTGGCCAAGAACCAGCCCATACTGCTGCTGCACGGTGGCGACGCCTGGCAGGGCAGCGGCTACTTCAAGCTCAACGAAGGGATGGCCAATGCCGATCTGCTGAGTCAGTTTGGCCTGGATGCCATGGCGCTGGGCAACCACGAGTTCGATCTGGACAACCAGAAGCTGGCCCGTTTCATCGAGGGGGTCAACTTCCCGGTGCTGGCTGCCAACCTCGACACCAAGGCCGATCCTGCCCTGAGCAAGGCAGACAACCTCAAGCCCTTCGTGGTCTATGCCTTTGACGGCAACCAGAAGAGCCCTGTCACCGATCTCGACAAGCTGCCGCAAGGCAAACAGCTGGTCGCTATCATCGGTCTGGTGCTGGAAGACATGGGTAATATCGCCCCCAACGTTGGCAAGCTGCGCTTTGGCAAAGAGGTCACCTCGGCTCAGGCCACGGTCGATCTGCTGCAGGCCAAAGGGATCAACCAGATCGTGGCCCTGACCCACATCGGCAACGAGCGGGATCTGGCGCTGGCAGCCAAGGTAAATGGCATCGATGCCATCGTCGGCGGCCACTCCCACAGCCTGCTCGGCGATTTTCGCAATATCGGCTGGGGCAAGACCGGCGACTACGCCAAGCTGGTGACCAACCCGGACGGCATTGGCAAGACCTGCGTGGTGCAGGCAGGCTCTTACGCCCAAGCCATCGGTCTGGCGCAGGTGACCTTTGACAGCCAAGGCCAGCTGACCGACTGCCAGGGCCACAACAGCCTGCTGGCCAGCCGCGACTTCTTCGCCGATCCGGCCCGCAAGCAAGCGCTCGACCAAACCCGCAGCAAAGAGGCGAGCAAGTTTGTCGACAACCAGCCCAATCTGGTAACCGTGGATGAAGATCCGCGCCTGCGCGGCATCATCGACAGCCACTACAAACCGGCGCTGGAGAAAGCCTACGGCCCAGTGATCGGCACCATCCCCGCACAGCTGCAAAATGCCCGTCGCCCCGGCGACAACGGCAGCGACAGCCACGGCTCCGATGTGGCGCCGCTGGTCGCCGAAGGGGAGTTCTACTGGGCCAACACCCCAGCAGTGCAAGCCCTGACCGGTGGCCCGGTCGACTTCGCCCTGCTGGCGGTGGGCGGCGTGCGTGCCGAACTGCCTGCTGGCGAATGGCGTGAAGGGGATAGTGCCCTCACCCTGCTGCCGTTCAAGAACCAGCTCTCGGTGCTGACCCTGACCGGCGCCGAGGTGCGCACCCTGCTGAGCGAAACCAT
Organism: Aeromonas sp. EERV15; assembly: GCF_900079845.1. Classification (NCBI taxonomy): domain Bacteria; kingdom Pseudomonadati; phylum Pseudomonadota; class Gammaproteobacteria; order Aeromonadales; family Aeromonadaceae; genus Aeromonas; species Aeromonas sp. EERV15. The sequence goes on from NZ_FKKY02000016.1 coordinate 65,413, forward strand.
CACTGCCACCCTGCCCGCCAGCGCCCATGCCGGCAAGTTCCCCTACGGCGGCAACCTGCGCTACACCTTCCAGGAAACCGACGCAGGCAAAGCAGGCACCCTGAGCCAGTTGCAGCGCAAGACCGCAACCGGCGAGTGGCAAGATCTGCTGGATAACCAGCGCTATCGGGTGGTGATGAACGCCTACAGCGCCAACGGCAACGATGGCTGGCAGGCACTGGCCAATGCCCAGCGCCACCAGAGCGAGCGGGTCGACATCGCCAACGTCAACGGCAAGCTGACCGCCTTCCCGGTGCTGAAAGTGGCACAAAACGGCGAACTGCTCAGCGCCGTCTATGCCCCGGGCCAGGCCCTCGACTGCAAGGCCAGCGGCGTGGATTGCGGCACCGATGCAGCTTCCTTTGTGGAGTATGTGCGCGAGGCTCGCCCCACCCTGACTGCGCTGGATGAAGAGACAGTCACCCTGCTGCGAGCCAAGTAGATCGGCCTATCCGTTACCTGCAACAGGCCTCTTGCATGAGGCCTGTTTATTGATTGCTAGCCGACCGTTAGCTGCCAGAGTGGCTCAAATCCCGCCAGAACATGAGCATTGGTTGAGTGATCGTCACTCGGCGGCTAGAATATTGCGTCCTATTGCCCTGGGTAGTGTACCCATGGCAGCTGCGAGTGAAGACATCAAGCGTGACAAGCGAAATCAAACTGATCGTCGGACTGGGTAACCCCGGCCCGGAATATGCCAAGACCCGCCACAATGCGGGCGCCTGGTATGTGGAGCAACTGGCCCGCTGGCACAATGTCAGCCTGCGTGAAGAACCCAAGTTCTTTGGCCATACTGCCCGCATTCAGGTCGAGGGGCAGGATGTGCGTCTGCTCATCCCGAACACCTATATGAACCTCTCTGGCAAAGCGGTCGCTGCTCTGGCGCGCTTTTATCAGATTGAGCCAGAAGCAATGCTGGTTGCCCACGATGAACTTGACCTGCCGCCGGGCATCGCCAAGTTCAAACAGGGCGGTGGTCACGGCGGCCATAACGGCCTCAAAGACATCATCGCCAAAATGGGCAACAACAATAACTTCTTCCGGCTGCGCCTCGGGATCGGCCATCCCGGCAGCAAAGAGCTGGTGGCAGGCTTTGTGCTGACCAGGGCCTCCGGCAGTGAACAGAACCTGATCGACGCCGCGCTGGATGAATCTCTGCGCGCCACCGATATCCTGTTCAAACAAGATATGACCAAGGCCATGAATCGCTTACACAGCTTCAAGGCCGAAAAAGTCTGAACAGGCTGTGATCGATGACGCGTGGGATGAATGTCCATGTACGCCACCGACATCCTGTTCAAACAAAATATGACCAAGGCCATGAACCGGCTGCACAGCTTCAAGGCTGAAAAGGGTTAAGTCGGTTTGACCCTGTACGGGCATTGTGCCGGTGCATGAGCAACGACCAGAACAAGCATGACATGGGCCGCCTGTGGGCGGCCCCCAACAGCATCCATCAATAAGGTAACAATCCATGGGTTTTAAATGCGGTATCGTGGGCCTGCCCAATGTAGGCAAATCCACCCTGTTCAACGCGCTGACCAAGGCCGGTATCGAAGCCGCCAACTTCCCGTTCTGCACCATCGAGCCGAACACCGGTGTGGTCCCGATGCCGGATCCCCGCCTCGATCAGCTGGCTGCCATCATCAATCCGCAGCGCGTTGTGCCGACCACCATGGAATTTGTCGACATCGCAGGCCTGGTTGCTGGCGCATCCAAGGGTGAAGGTCTGGGCAACCAGTTCCTGGCCAACATCCGTGAAACCGAAGCGATCGGCCACGTGGTGCGCTGCTTCGACGACGAGAACATCATTCACGTTGCCGGCAAGGTCTCCCCTGCTGACGATATCGAAGTGATCAACACCGAGCTGGCCCTGTCGGATCTGGACGCCTGCGAGCGCGCCATCCACCGCCAATCCAAGCGCGCCAAAGGTGGCGACAAGGATGCCAAGCTGGAAGTGGAAGTGCTGGAGAAGATCCGCGTTGCACTGGAAGATGGCCAGATGATCCGTGGCTTGAAGCTGGACAAGGAAGAGCTGGGCGCAATCAGCCAGTTCAACTTCCTGACCCTCAAGCCAACCATGTACATCGCCAACGTGGCGGAAGATGGTTTCGACAACAACCCCTACCTCGACAAGGTGCGTGAAATCGCCGCCGCCGAGAATGCTGTAGTGGTCGTGGTTTGCTGCTCCATCGAATCAGACATCGCTGAGCTCGACGACGAAGACCGTGCCGAATTTATGGCAGACCTTGGCATCGAAGAGCCGGGCCTGAACCGGGTGATCCGCTCAGGCTATGAGCTGCTCAATCTGCAAACCTACTTCACCGCCGGTGTTAAAGAGGTTCGCGCCTGGACCATCCCGGTCGGCGCCACCGCCCCGCAAGCGGCAGGCAAGATCCACACTGACTTTGAAAAAGGCTTTATTCGCGCCCAAACCATCGCCTTTGACGACTTCATTACCTACAAGGGTGAGCAAGGCGCCAAAGAAGCGGGCAAGATGCGTGCAGAAGGGAAAGAGTACATCGTCAAAGATGGCGATATCATGAACTTCCTGTTCAACGTATAAGTGCTTTAGCCCTTTTTAAACAATCGGTTAAACAGGGTCTATCCGGCGTTGTGGTCGGTATGACAGATTGCTGAAAAAGCCCGTCTGGAAACAGATGGGCTTTTTCTTTTAGCGCATGCCACAGTCATGATTTGGCAGTGAAATAAACGGGTAACCTCTTCTCAGCACGGCTCAATCCACGGTGCCACCACCACTCCCGCACGGTTCACCATAAAAAACCGGAGCATCTTGCTCCGGCTCCTGCTATCTGGCTGAAGGTCGCGACTCGCGGTGGTAGAGCAGCCTTATCTCATTGAGCAACCACATCACCTTGGCATCCTGATTGTGGCGTTTGTGCCACAGCAGGATAAAGGTGAGCTCCAACTGCTGATAAAGCGCTTCAGGCAGGGGCAGTGGCCTTGTGATCAGATTGGGATGATATTTCGCTGCATGTCCGGCGCAATAAGAAGGGGCGACCGCGATCAGATCGTTGTCGGGCTGGGATGCGATGTGCAATGACTGCTCAAAGCTGGATACCATGACCGGGACTTTACGTATCAGTCCCTCATCCTCCAGCAGCATGTCGAGCCCCCAGGTCTCCTTGACCTCCAGCACCACGCTGCTATGAGGGCAATTGAGAAAATTCTCCAGTGACCACTCCTGCTGAAGCAGGGGGTGATCCTTGCGCAGAAAGACCACAGGTCGATCGCAAAACAGCACTTCATGATCGATGTAATAGGGCAGATTGCTAAGCTTAAGCTGAGAACGGCTATAGCTCTCGCGGACACAGACCCCCAGATCCGCATCACCGTTGACGACGTCATTGAGAGAGTTGCGGTTCCATCCCAGCATTTTAACCACCGAGTTGGGATACTTCTCATGGATAGCCATCGGCAAATCACTGAGCAAACTGTTGTAGAACGGGGATTGCATCACCAGACTGAAACGGGCGCCATCGGGGATCGCCTCGCTATTGAGTGACGCGATCCGTTCGGTAAGAGGAAACCAGTGTTTCAGCTCTTCTTCCAGAGCAAAGGCCAGATTGGTGGGCTGTAACTCTTTGCGTCCCCGCACAAACAGCGGATCGCCAAACCACTCCCGTAATTTGGCAAGCGACTTGCTCACAGTGGAAGGCGTGACACCGAGCAGAGTAGCCGCACCTGCGGCGCTGCGTTCAACCATCAGATATTTGAACACCACCAGCAAGTTCAAATCGAGTTCACTCAGTGTTCGCATACAACCTCTTGCGACGTAATTGCTTCGGGCGACCCGTTCGCCATGCAGCCAGTGGCACTGATAAATGACCACTCTCGCCCCATTCAACACCAGATACGATCTCTCCGATAGCGAAAGAATCACACCTTACTTGGCCGAATAAAAAATATTGGTAGTCACTTCGGCTGCTCTGCCGCCCATTGTGACCAACAAGATCGTTCACAGAAAGCTCCCCAGACAACGGATCTGACGACTCGCTGACGTGCAGGTAGCCTGATGGCCGACAGAAACATCGTTATCAATCGGCAAGAGAACGGATAAAAAATCCCATGAGGCGCTATTGCACCCCATGGAATATGACTGAAGGGATTTTTATCCCTTTTTCAGATTAAATATGACACCATCCAACTCGGGGAACCCAATAACTAATGTGTCGATATTATTTGCATCGTTAAATTCGGCAATATATGCGGTGGCAGTGCCTTTTACTTTTGCCAATGCCTCGTAATTTTTAATGTCACTCTGGCTCCAGTTGACAGTGTCAGGTTTAACAAATACACATTGTTCGAATCCGGTAAATGTCAGTTTGCTCAATGTGTGATTGCTATCTTCCTCTCCCTCACCGACTAATTTACACCGTATTAATTGTAGATCAATAATAATGGTCAACTTGCCACCATCATTAGTCACTTTAGTATCAGTCAACATATCTGTTGTAAAGCCATTTACGCTCGGCCATGTATCTGATTTAATATCCGTTGTATTGACTTTTGTAATGCCAACCTGGCCATTCCAATTGTGATATGCAGTGGTTCCGGTACTCGAAAGGTCAAATGCAGAATATCTGACCCGCTCACTCTCTGCATTGATGACGGGCATGGTTTTGATCATGACCTTACTGGGGACACTACTTTGCCTCTGGTAATTCGATGACACAAACTGCGCACCTGAATCATTCCGCGTCAAAACAGCACTGTCTGCCACTTTATTTCTGCTAATACGTGTCAACGTCAGAGGCGATGGATTAATGCTATCGGAATGTATTCCGGCCTGGCCAAGCCACCAGGTAGCCACGGCGCCATCATCGGCCCAGATATCCCAACGCAGCTCAGCATCATGTTGTGGGTAAACGATTGCCAAGCCAGCGAAATTAACCAATGTCTTGTGCGGATCATCGCGCGTAAGCAACGTCGTTTGGTAAACCCCTGGCTGTGGTAGCACAATGCCTGCTTTAAGTGTTGTTGCAACATGGGGAACAGGAGCAACACTGGTCGCTGCGGTTGATTTGTTATCATCTGAGCCACCACAGCCAGACAGGGTGGCCATGCAAGCCCCCAACAATACCCATTTATGACTATTCATCATCAGAAAATTTCTCGCTATGATTTTTTGGAACAATACACCCTGGCTTCCCGAGGGGTATAAACCCCATAGGTAATCCCACTGGCCAATGAATTAAGCCAGGATTGTTCTGTCTCGATCCTGACAACATTCTCGGCACCGTGACAAATAGCGGCAGCATCTATAGGCTCGTTCAGACCAATATCAATATCTGAAAAGAAGAAGTGGCTGGTGATCTCGGTCGAACTGATACTATTTTCGTTACCGAGTGTAAATGCCTGTGCGGCATTGACATCGATAACCTGTTTGGCACAACCACAGTTAACAATCGTCAAGCAGACGATAATGAGAGTTTTGTAATTAACCATTTAAACTACCTTGCTGGTGCGGCCAATAACATCATCAAATTTTGACTACCAGATATGGCACCGCCAATATTTGGATGGCAGTGTCACGACCGTAAAAATTAGAAATGATATATATGATGAGGATTTTTTTGATCAACATCATCCTGCCACACTTCCCGTGTTAACGCAGGGCTATGATGTTTGTTCAAGTCAATTTTAATGTAAACCCTCTTGCGTCCCCTCAATAGGGATTGAATGCAAGCTAGCCTTTCTTATTATGAATCGCAGTATCTAACGGCCCCATGCTGGCGTCTACAGCAAAAGCAGAAGTCAGAACATTCCAATTCAGAAAGTATGTTGCGACATTGTTTGGCGAGAAAACAGGCAACCAGCTGATCCATCGCCATCATCACCGCCTGTTAAATAACCAATAAAAAGCCGGAGCAGATGGCTCCGGCTGATCAATGGGCACCGTCACAACCACATTAGCGTGGCGATTCGTCGTTGTAGAGTCGCCGGATCTCATTGCGCAGCCACATCACCTTGGCATCCTGATTGTGCCGCTTGTGCCACAGCAGGATGAAGGCGATCTCCAGCTGGGCATAGAGCTTCTCCGGCAGCGGCAGCGGCATGGCGATCAGATTGCCGTGATGCCGACTGGCATAACCACCGCAGTAGGAGGGAGCCACCGCAATCAGCTCATGGCTCGACTGGGAGGCAATATGCAACGCCTGCTCGAAGCTGGAGACCATGATGGGCACCTCCCGCTTCAGCCCCTCGTCCTCCAGCAGACTGTCGAGGGCCCAGGTATCGTTCGCTTCCCACACCATGCTGATCTGGGGGCAGGCCAGAAAGTTTTCCAGCGACCACTTCTGCTGGAGCAAGGGGTGATCCTTGCGCAGAAAAACCACCGGTCGATCGGTGAACAGCACCTCGTGATCGATGTAGTAGGGCAACCGGTTGACCTTGGCCTGAGAGCGGCCATGGGTCTCACGGGCGCAGAAGCCGAGATCCGCATCACCGTTGACGATGTCGTTGAGAGAGTGGTGATCCCACCCCAGCATCCTGACCACCGAGTTGGGGTACTTCTGGTAGATGGTCATCGGCAGATCGCTCAGAAAGCTGATGTAGAAGGGGGACTCCATCACCAGCGTGAAGCGGGCTCCGTCGGGGATCGCGTCGCTATTGAGCGAGGTGATGCTGTCGGTGAGCTGGAACCAGACCTTCAACTCCTCCTCCAGCGTCAGGGAGAGGTTGGTGGGCTGTAATCCCTGCCGTACCCGCACAAACAGGGGATCGTCAAACCACTCCCGCAACTTGGCCAGAGACTTGCTCACCGCCGACGGGGTGACACAGAGCTTTTTGGCCGCCCCTGCCACACTGCGCGCCTGCATCAGGTGCTTGAAGACCACCAACAGGTTCAAATCGAGTTCACCCAGATTGCGCATATCCCCTCTCATAGTTCGTTATCCCCGCGACCGCGCTTCGCGAAGCGCGAGCCATGGTACCAGCCCTTTGACAGCCAGGTAACTGAGCAGTGCCAGCAGCAGGGCGCAGATCAGCATCTCGGTCGGGGCAAAGCCAAGTTGGCCCAGCAGCCAGATATAGAGGCCGGAGAGGCTGATCTGCATGATGCAGAGCACCGCGCTGGCGAACGCCACATTGTGCTGACAACCATCGAGCGCCTCCCCCATCGCCACCCCGAAGCCACAGGAGAACCCGACACAGACCAGCGCAAATCCCGGCAACAGCAGGTGGATATTACCCCCCAACTGCCAGCACCCGAGCAGAAAACACGCAGCCAGCAGATAAGCCAGATGGGATACCGCCAGCACCTTGTGCTTACCAAGCCAGCGCAGCAGTAGCGGCGTCAGGAAGGAGGTGGACATGCTCACTCCGGCCATCACCATCATCACGATGGAGTACTGCTCGGTGGTGAAGCCAAACTCCTTCATCAGGATCAGTGGCGAAACGCTGACATAAACCAGAATGGAGGTCACGCTGGCACTGGTCAGCAGGGAGAGCAACATAAAGCGCGGCGATCGCAGCAGGGCAAATGGCAGCGCCGCGCCACTGCCCGGTTGCCGGGCCGGGCGGGTCTCCTTGAGCAGCAACAGGTTGACCAGACCGCTGACGGTCGCCACCAGCGCCATCGCGATGAAGATCCCGCGCCAGTCAAAATGCGACAGGATGAGGTAGCCAAGCACCGGCGCCAGCACCGGGATCACGCAGATGACCCCGTTAATCATCGAGAGCGCCATCGCCAGCCGCTCCTGACTCAACACATCCCGCAGCACAGTAAAGGTCATGATATAGAGCGCACCGGCCCCGACCCCCTGCCAGAAACGGCCGAAATAGAACTGCTTGATCCCCTCCGCATTGCCTGCCACCAGCGAGGCGAGGACAAAAATCAGCGCGCCCCCGAGCACCACCCAGCGCCGCCCGTAGCGATCGGCAATCATCCCGCCCAGCAGCACGGTGGCCGCCATACCGAACAGATAGATGGAGAAGGCGGTGTGGATCTGCGCCTCGCTCGCCTGCAGGGCATCGGCAATCTGGGGCACCGCCACCAGATAGAGATCGATCCCGACCGGATAGAGGATGATCATCAGAAAACTGCACAACAGGAAAACAGGCATGGATACTCCATTACAGATTGGCCCGCCAGCATCGGCCAGATGGCAGCAACAGGCGAAGAGTGGCGGGGCCAAGGTGGTGACAAAGGTAGCAACGCAGCGCGTCGCAATGGGGGCAACTATATGGGCGCCCACCGCCCGCACCTAGTGAAGAGATGGCGATCGGTACATTCCAATCAGGAAATATCATATTAGGTTGCGTGCCTGAGCGGCCATATTGAATCGACCAGACACAGCAATAAACCGGGTCGCCTCCCGCTCATTGCCATCTCATCGCCTCACTTTTACCGCCAACCAGTTATCCGCCTTCGCCTTTGCGGGCGTATAAGCTGTAGGGGCGACGCAATACAGGGAATGTGTATGAAGGGAATGAAGAAAGAAGAGCAGATTGCCGGGCTGCTGGCGGCACTGGAGCGAGTCATTCTGGGCAAGCCGCTGCAACTGAAAATCGCGCTGGTGTCGCTGCTGGCGCGTGGTCATCTGCTGATCGAGGATCTGCCCGGCATGGGCAAGACCACCCTGGCCCACGCGCTGGCGCAGGTGCTGGGGCTTGCATGCAGGCGAATGCAGTTCACCGCCGATCTGCTCCCCGCCGACCTGCTGGGGTTGCAGATCTTCGACCCCCAACAGCAAACATTTTGCTTTCACCCCGGCCCCATCTTCACCCAGGTACTGCTGGCGGACGAGATCAACCGCGCCAGCCCCAAGGTGCAGAGCGCCCTGCTGGAGGCGATGGCCGAGGGCAAGGTGAGCATCGAGGGGCACACCCATCCCCTCCCCGATCCATTTTTCGTTATCGCCACCCAGAATCCGGCGGATCAGGCGGGCACCTATCCGCTGCCGGAGTCCCAGCTCGATCGCTTCGCGGTGCGACTCTCTTTGGGTTTTCCGCCACGAGAGGCGGAGCGCCAGCTGCTGCGCGGCCACCAGCCGAGTGGCCCATTGCCCGCCATGCTGGATGGCGCCGGACTCGCTGCCCTGCAAGCGGAGGGGGATGCTATCCATGTTTCCGATGCCACCCTCGACTACCTGCTGACGCTGGTGCACCAGAGCCGCTTTGATGGGGATCTGCCACAACCCCTCTCCCCCCGGGCAGCCCAGACCTTGCTGGCGGTGAGCCGGGCCTGGGCACTGGTGGCGGGGCGGCGTTTCGTCACGGTGGAGGATGTGCAGACGGTCTTTCCCTATGTGGCCGAACACCGGCTGCGGGGCAGCTTTGGCGTGCAGCACGGAGAAGCCTGCCCCCTGAGCCAGCGGTTGCTGGCCAGGGTCGATCCGGACAATCCCTGATGAGCAAATTGCTTAACCGATTGCAACTGCGGCGCGCCCGCTGGCAGCGACGCTGGCTCGATCGCCGCATTCCCCCGGCCCGCCAGATCACGCTGGGTACCCGCAGCCTCTTTATCCTCCCCACCCGCATGGGGCTGCTCTATCTGCTGGTACTGCTCGCCATCTATCTGCTCGGCACCAACTACCAAAACAATCTGGTGCTGCTGGTGGCCTACTGCCTCGGCAGCCTGTTTATGGCCGCCATGTGGCTCACCCATCGCAATCTGTTGGGACTAGAGCTGCTGGGAGGCCCGCTGGTGCTGGGGGAAGCGGGCAGCCAGTTGCCCATTCGGTTTACGGTACAAAGCCCGCGCCCGGTGCTGGCACTGCGCTTTAGCCTCAACGAAGGCACCCTCTGGCTGGCCCGAGCCGACTCTGTGCCCCGTACCTTGATCCTGCCGGTATTGGGCTCGCGCCGTGGGCCACTGCCCCTTGGCCGAGTGCGGGTCGAGAGCCGCTACCCCCTCGGCCTGTTTCGCTGCTGGTCCCTGCTAGATCTGCAGTTGGAGGGCTGGCTTGCCCCCAAACCGGAGTACGGAGCGCTGAGGGGGGAAGCGTCGGGTGACAACAAGGGTCATCAGGGCCAGCCCGCTCCGGCCCCCCTCGGCGACTTCGATACCCTGCGGGCACACCAAGCCGGCGAGCCACTGAGCCGCATCGCCTGGAAGCAACTTGCCCAAGGGCGTGGCCTGCTGACCAAGCAGTTCAATGAACCGCAGCAGGATGACACTCACCTCACCTTGCAGCGGGTCGCGGGCGGGGATCTGGAGCAGCGGCTGGCGGTGCTGGCCTGGTGGTGCGCCGATTACGGCAAGCGGGGCATCCCCTTCACCCTGACGCTGGCCAACCAGACGCTGGGGCCCGATAGCGGCGCCACCTTTATGCAGCGCTGCCTGCTGGCACTGGCCAGATTCGATGCCAAACCACCGAAGAGCACACCGGATGCTGCTCGATAACCGCCGCCTGCTGCCACTCATCGCCCTGCAACAGCTGCTGTTGGTCGCAGCGCTCTGGCCACAGTTGCAGCTCTGGGTGGTGGCGGTGGGCGCCATCACCCTCGGCATCCGGGCCATGATGCTGTGGCGCGGCTGGCCGCCTCTTCCGGCCCGCTGGTTGGCGCTGCTGGCCATCACTACCGTGCTGTTGCTGGGGTTGCAGTGGCGTGGCTTGGGCACCCTGCCTGCCCTGATTAATCTACTCTGGCTCGGCTATGGCCTGAAGATGATCGAGGTGCGGCGCGAGCGGGATATCGAGCAGGTGCTGCTGCTCGCCTTCTTTCTCATCGCGCTGGCGCTGGTGCAGCGACAAAGCATCGGCTGGGCGGCCGGGATGGCAGTGGCGCTCTGGCTGGCAGTGACCGCGCTGGTGGCCGCCATTGCCCCCGAACAGAAACGACCGTGGCACAGCGCGGGCGGCGCCCTGCTGCTGGCGCTTCCCCTGCTCATCACCCTGTTTCTGCTACTGCCGAAGCTCCCGCCCCTCTGGCAGATGCCCACCACCAGCCGCGCCCTGTCGGGGCTGGCGGAAGAGGTTGCCCCCGGCGATATCAGCGAACTGGTCAACTCATCGGAACTGGCCTTTCGCGTTACCTTTGCCGATGGCCCGCCCCCTGCCCGCGAGCGCTACTTTCCGGTGATGCGGCAGGAGGTTTTCGATGGCCAGCGCTGGCTGCTGAGCCCCGAGGTCAAGGCGTGGCAACAGACAGTGCCGGTGCAAACCGGGCTCACCCTTCTGGCATCCTCTTCACAGGCCAGTACTCAACTGGCAGATAGTCCGTTACCCGCCGGGAGCTACGAGGTGATTGCCGAGCCCCAGCGCCACCGCTGGGCCTTTGCCCTGAGTAAACCGCGTCTGCTGGCGGGCCCGGTACTGCTCACCCCCCTCGACACCCTCTATCGGCAGGGGAGCGGCGAGGTGGCGATCCGCTATCGCATCGGCCAAAGCGAAGCGCAGCCCGAGGATGACTACCAAGCCGCTCAGCGCAACCTGCAACTGCCAGCCGGGGGCAACCCAAGAGCGCGAGCCTATGGCCAAGGGCTGGCTGTGCGCTATCCAGAACGTGCAGAGCTGGTCGCCGCCCTGCTCGAACAGTTTCGCAGCCAATCCTATTACTACACCCTGACCCCGCCACGACTTGGCAGTGACGGGGTGGATGGGTTCCTGTTCGATACCAGGCAGGGCTTTTGCGGCCACTACGCCATGGCGACTGCCTTCGTGCTGCGCGCGGCCGGTATTCCGGCACGGCTGGTCACCGGTTATCTCGGCGGCGAGTGGAATCCCAGTGGCAACTATCTGGCGGTACATCAGTTCGATGCTCACGCCTGGGTGGAGTATCTCGATGAAGGGGGAGAGTGGCGGCGAGTAGATCCCACCGCGGCGGTGGCGCCGGAGCGCATTGAGGGCGGCGTGAGGGAGGCCCTGAGCGACGAGTTTACCGCCGCCGACCCGCTCGCTTTGCAGCGTTATCGCAACTGGGCGCTACTTAACCAACTGCGCTGGTGGGGCAACAATATCGACTACCAGTGGAGTCGCTGGGTGATCGGCCACGATGCCGGTCAGCTTTGGCAGCAAATCAGCCTGCGCTGGCCTGCACTGGCGGGGCACACACCCTGGTTGATCCTCGCCAGCCTGATGCTGGTCGCCCTGCTGGTGAGCCTGCCCCTGCTGTTGCCCGCCCGCCTGCCGCCAGAGCGGCGCATCTGGCAACCCTTGCTCAAACGGAGCAAACGCAGCGGCTATCCCCCAGAGCCCGCCGAGAGCATGGGGGCATGGTGCGAGCGGCTGGCGCGGCTGCGTCCCGACCTTGCCCACCCCTTGTTGCAGGCCGCCTGGCTCTATCGCCGCTGGCGTTATGCCCCCCTCAGCGAACGGCAACAACGGCGCAGCTGGCGCCAGTTAAAACGGCGACTGCACCGGATTTGTCACTGCTGGGATCAAGATAAATAAAGAGGCTACGTCCCCATTACGGCGTTGTTGACTAAATCCGAAGTGATGGAGCCTCCCCCCAAGCGACTTATTTCGCTCGGTTCACCTGCTGCCTGACAAGCATGCCAAACCCCGTTACCAGCTGCGAACAGGACCGGTATCGAGATGCACAAAGTTGTCATGGGGATAGTAACCGACACCGCCCACCTTGAGATTGAGGGCAGCTTTGCGTAGATGGGCCAGCTGTACGCCGGGGATCCGCACATCTACCGCCTGACCCAGGGTGTGATAGCTGTGCTTGGCCACGCCGCGGCTCTTGTGGCGCTTCTGGCGATTGGTGGCAGGTGCACGATAGCCGGAGATAAGCTGGATCTCGCTGCGCCGACCCAGCTTGTGTTGCAACAGGAAAAGCTGATCAAACAGCTTCCTGTCGATGTTGAACACTTCATTACGCCGGTAATCGCGGAAGATGTGGTTGAGTTCAGCCAATCCATCGCTCAGATAGTGGCCGTTTTCCCAATAACTGGCGCGCACCCGCTCGCCGGTATTGAGATTGAAGAAACTGAGTTCACGCCCGGAGGTACTGCGGCTTGCCAGCGCAGGGAAGGAGATCAGCGAGCTGCCCAACAGGCAACCGGCTCCCAGCAACAGGCGGCGTCGACTTATCTCTTGTTCCAGCATAAGGGGCTCGTCCATCGCAGTTTCAAGCGAAAAAAGTTAAATGAGATCACAGGATGAATTTGATACAGGCGCTTGAAACTACCTTCCGGCAGGGGCCCATGTCAAACCTCCATTGCCCATAGAAAAGCCCGGCACAGGCCGGGCTTCTCACTCTGTGGCAGGGATCACAGCAGGCGACTCTGGAAACTGACTCGATCAAATCCGTATATGTCATTGCGCAGTTGCTGGCGACCATTTTCGTCGATCCAGCTGCTCCAGTAGACGGTAAACACCGGGATCGGTGTGGTGAGCGGCAACCATTTGGTCTGGCTCTCCTTGAGGATATTGGCCACCTTGTCCGGCTGATAGCGGGAATCAGCCAGCAGCAGCTCGGCCAGATCGTCCGCATGTTCCACCCGGATGCAGCCCGAACTGAAGGCACGCGCCCCCTGCTCGAACAGCGCCTTGCGCGGGGTGGAGTGCAGATAGATGGCATCATTGTTGGGCAGGTAGAACTTGTAGCGCCCCAGGGCATTGTGGTCACCCGGTTTTTGCCGCAGGCGATAGGGGAAACCGGCAGCCAGCGCCTGATGCCACCCCTCTTCGGTAAACTGCACCGGATTGCCTTCACTGTCGATCACCTCGAACTGCTCGCGATTGAGGTAGGCGGGATCACGGCCCAGCTTGGGCAGAATGTCCTTGCTCAGGATGGAGCGCGGCACATGCCAGGAGGGATTGAGCACGATAGAGCGGATCTCGCTGGCCAGAATAGGGGTCGCCCGCTGCTCCTTGCCAACGATGACCCGGCTGGTAAATATCTCACTGCCCGCCTGCACCACACTCAGGCGGTAATCGGGAATGTTGACCAGCACATAGCGGCCACCGGCGAGCTGATCCACCAGATCGCGGCGCCACAGGTTGCGCAGCAGCAAGCTGGCACGCACTTGCGGGCCGGTATTGAGCCAGGAGCGGGTCTGGCGGCCGATGATGCCGTCAGCAGTCAGGCCATGACGACGCTGGAACTGTTTGATGGCCTGCTCGGTATCGCCATCGTAAATCAGATCACCATGGCTCGGCGCGCTGTCACCCAGCTCGTTGAGCATGGCGCGAAGCTGACCCAGTGCGGCTGAGCTCTCTCCGGCTCGCAGGGTCGGCATCTCCAACGTCGGCCACTTGCTGGCCATCGGCATCGCCAGCAGCTTGTGCACTTTGGCCCGCACCGCCTCGTATTCCGCCACCTGGGGGCGCAGGGATTTTACCTGGGTGAGCAAGTCATCATCGCTGGGCTTGCGGACCACAGGGCGGTTCAAATCGAATTTGAGGGTCTTCATCTGCTCGCGAGAGACCAGATCCATCCCCCGCCAGGCATGCTGAAAACGGCTCAGCTTGGCAAAAATATCGTCATAGATGGCGCCACGCTTGGTGGCAGGGGTCGCCTGCAGCCGCTTCCACAAGGTGAAAAAATCGGGGTGCAGCTGTGCCAACACAGCCTCTTGCAGCTGTTGCTCCAACTCGATACGAACCAGTTCAGCCTGACTGCCCTGATACCAGTCATGCCGGGGTTCACTGGCCGCCACCACCATCTGTGATTCTGCCGCATGAACTACCCCGGCAGGCCAACATCCCAGCCACACCAGATTGGCAAGGGCCAGCCAATACTTCATCCCCATGGACACCTCAAAACGGTTTATTCATTCAGTCAGCCCTGATCTTCAGGCCTGATGCTCAGGGCGCTCATCATGCGTGAACAGCCATCACTTTGCTAGCGCCCGGGGCCATAACGTTGCCAGATAATGTCGTATGCATCTGTTCCCTTAAACGCGGTTAACGCCTGATTAAATTGTTGCAAGAACTGCTGCGACACACTGCGTTTGCTCAGCATAAAAAAACTCGGCGATTCATACACCACCATGGGGTGATAGGCGAATTGGCCACTCCGGCCTTCCTTTTTCAGCCCACTGGGTGTCGCCAACATGTCACCGAGAAAGCCATCAATGCGCCCCCTAGCCAACTTGTCGTAATTCTGCTTGTCACTCACCTCACTCACCTGGCTGGCATAACGGCCAAGCAGCGCCATCACCTCATCACCATAAAAGTACTCTTTGGTGATCCCGAGGGTATAACCCTTGGCCAGCCAGCTCGCCAGATCCGGCTCTGAGTAGTTGCTGTCCTTGCGGATCCATAACAGGGTCCGCCCGGGGTTGTAAGCGTCTGAAAACCAGGCGTAACGGGCACGCTCATCATTGATGTTCGCCTCCATCGCCATGTCTATCTCGCCGTACTCCATCTCATGGAGTACCCGCTTCCAGGGCAGCTCCACATAGTTGACCTTGCAGTCCATGGAGGAGAGCACGGCCGTCAGCACTTCGACGGCATAACCGCGCACCTGTTGCGGTGAGTCGGCCTCGTGATAATGGTAAGGAGGCCAGTTATCGTAACCGACCTGAATGGGCTCGGGACAGAGTGCCTTGGCAAAGGCCATTGGCGCCCATAACCCGCATAACAGGCAGTAAGAGATCCACTTCATATGTCATCCTTGACGAAAAGATGGGCCATCATAAAACGGCCCCGGTAAAATGGCGATAGAGGGCACATAACTATGGCATGCGCTAAAAAATGGCACAGCAAAACGGTGATGCATGTCAATCTGCTTGTGTGATCGCCACGGATTCCGGTCACTGGCGCCTCGCCAACTCTGCATATTGGAAAAAACAGCACTATTTGGCACAAGGACAAAGAGGGGTTAATATGTGACCAAATTTTTTTTTGTGATCCACTATGCTTTTTTTGCAATTGGATTAGCATATGCGCGACATCGGCCTACCAATTCTGTCAGGCGTAGAGAGTGATATGACGTACAAAAAGTTCGGTTTTTTGACTGCCATTATGGCGTTAAGCGGTTTTTATCTTTACACCCTCTATCTGGCTGCTCACCCCAACGTGAGTCTGGCCTACAAACTCTATTATCTGGAAGGCAAAACCCGCTTCTGGGAACACAACTCCAGCATGACCTATCAGCCAGGCAACGAGCTCAATCTGACCAAGCCGAGCCGCTTCCTCTCCAGCGAAGGCTGGGCCAAAAAGCCAAGCGATGCAGGCACCCTGCTCACCGGTCAAGGCGGTCTCTATTTTGTGCTGCCAAAACAGTCAGCCAATCCTGATCAACTGACGGTACACGCCCGCATCAACAGCCCAGAGGCTGGCGCTCTGCTGAAGGTGGCCTTGGGTCACGACTTCACCACCACGATTAAAATGGCCAAAGCGGGTATCAACGAGATCCGTCTCAGCCTGCCAGGTGACTCTCTTACCGCAGACCCCAAACACCCCAACTTTCTGGCACTATCGGCACCTACTCCCATCAACGTGGAGTCGGTACGTTTGACTGTTGCCCAGTAATCCTTGCGCCGAATACCATTTTATAAAAACAACTATCTCTAATAAGGACGTTCTTATGTCGCATCCAGATTTTCGACTCTCTCTGGTCGTTCCCGTTTATAACGAGGAAGAGAGTATCGATGCCTTCATCAACGCGATAGACAATGAACTGGCCCCGCTGAAAGACCAGCTTGAAATTGTATTCGTCAACGATGGTAGCCGTGACCGCACCCGTGAAGTAGTCGAGCAAGCCATTGCCCGCGACCCGCGCATCACCCTGGTCAACCTGGCTCGCAACTTTGGCAAAGAGGCGGCGATGACCGCTGGCCTGCACCATGCCAAAGGGGACGCCATCGTGCCGATGGACGTGGATCTGCAAGACCCGCCCGCCCTGATCCTGGAATTTGTCAAACTGTGGCAAACCGGTGACTATGACACCGTCTATGGCATCCGGGTCGATCGCAGCGCCGATACCCCGATGAAACGCCTGACTGCCGGTGGCTTCTACCGTTTCTTCAACGCCCTCTCCACCAGCACCAAGCTGCCGGAGAACGCCGGTGATTTCCGCCTGATCGATCGCCGCGTGGTCGAGGCAATCAAGCAACTGCCCGAGCGCAACCGCTTCATGAAGGGTCTGTTCGCCTGGGCCGGTTTCCGTGCCGTTGGTGTGCCCTACGAGCGCCCCGCCCGTCACGCCGGTGAAACCAAGTTCAACTACTGGAAACTGTGGAACTTCGCCCTCGACGGTCTGCTCAGCTTCTCCAGCTGGCCGCTGCGAGTCTGGAGCTATGTGGGGGTAAGCGTCTCGCTGGTTGCCTTCCTCTACATCCTGAAAATCATCACTCAGGTGCTCTTCTTCGGCATCGACGTACCCGGTTACGCCTCCCTGATGTCCGTGGTGCTGTTCCTCGGTGGTATCCAGCTGTTGTCGCTGGGCATCATAGGCGAGTACATCGGCCGCATGTTCGTGGAAGTGAAGCAGCGCCCCGTCTACCTCATCGAAGGTGTCTATGGCGAGTACGCCAAACGGGATGCTAATAAAAAGCCGGATGATGTAAAAGAGCCGCAAGATAAGCAGGAGCAAGCGCCTCAATGATCTCCCGCGAGGAATTCTGGCGGCTGGTACGTTTCGGTTTTGTCGGCGGGGGGGCTACCCTCGTCGACCTTGGCACCTCCATCGCACTGTTTCATACCTGGCCGACCATGTCGGAGCATCTGGTAACGACGCTGGCCTTTGCCATCGCGTTCTGGTTCTCCTTCTTTGGTCACCGCTACATCACCTTCCAGAAGCAGGGAGCCGCCAGCAAGTTTCTGCTGGTCGCTCTCTTCTCGCTGGCGGTACGTAACCTGATCCTGAGCGGCCTGCTGTTTGCCGGGCTCTCCGGTCTGCTGCCGGTGGTCATCGCCACCCTGACCGTTACCGTCCTCACTTACGTTCTCTCTCGCGTCTGGGTTTTTGCCTGATGAATGATATGACCAATACCGCCCCGTTAACCGGGGCTGCACTCCCCTATCGCCCGTCACTGCGCATCAGCGGCCGTGACTGGTTGATGATCATCGCCGCCTTCTTGCTGAGTCGGGTGGCGCTTTATGGCATGGGCTACTTCGGTGTCCAGCTCTATGGCTCCCCCGATATCGGCCCGCTGCAGGCCTATTGCCAGTTCGATTGTGTCTGGTTCCAGCGCATCATCGAAAACGGCTACGACCTCTACCCGCGCTGGCTGAGCAAGGGCAATGCGGCCAACTGGGCCTTTATGCCGCTCTATCCGATGGTCTCCGGCGCCATCTCCAACCTGTTCAATGTCGAGAGCCTAATCGGCCTCATCATTGTCGCCAACGCCTCTTTCTTCGCCGCTTTGGCGCTGATGTTGCTGGTGCTGCGTCAGCTCAAGCTCGGTGACGACACCGCCCGCTTTGGCGTCTGGCTGCTCGCCTTCTCCCCCTTCTCCGCCTACTTCGTCTCCGGTTATACCGAATCGACCTTTATGGCGCTGATGCTGGGGATGTTCCTGTTCGCCTATCGGGAGCAATGGCTAATGGTTGCCCTGCTGGGGGTCTGTATCTCCGGTACCCGCAACCTGGGGGTGATGATGGTGTTCCCGGTGCTGATCCTGGCGCTGCAGGCTTACGGCTGGCGGGAGTTTTTCCGCTTCACCGAGCGCGCCTTCAAGGTGGTGTTCACCCTCTGGATGATCCCCTTTGGCCTGTTCGCCTACATGGTCTACCTCTATCACCTGACCGGTGATGCGATGGCGTTCAAGCACATTCAGGTGGCCTGGGGTCGCTACATGGACAGCCCGCTGGACTGGTGGCTGAGCGGATTCGAGCTGGGCGGCCGCAAGGCTTACCTCTCCATCATGGTGATCTTCGGCTGGTGTCTGAACGGCTACCTGTTCAGCCAGAAGCGCTGGGCTGAAGCGACCCTGATGTTCATCTGCTGCACCATTCCGCTGATGACCGGCCTCAACGCCATGCCACGCTACATGTTCGGGCTCTACCCGACCCTGCTGGCCATCATTCTGCTGACCCATCGCTGGCCCGCCATCCGTCCTGCGGTGCTCTGCCTCAGCGGCATGGTTGCCTCCTTCATCGCGGTGGCCTTCGTCAACTTCAAGTTCTTCACCGTCTGATGTAAGGACGATGCCTGAAACGCCAAATGCCGGTCACCTGACCGGCATTTTTTATCCCCAGATTTATCTCACTCCCGTCTCCGTCACACTTTCCTCGGCTTGAAAACGTAACCATTTGCACTGAGTTCACAAATCGGTATTTTGCCGATCCAACAGTGCCTTATGGCCTCCTAGAATGGGCCCTTGTCCGAACTGCCCTGCTCAAGGAATGGCTTAATGCGTCGTGCTCCCCTTTTATCCCCCCTCTGGCTCGCCCTGCTGGCCGCCCCGCTGTTCACCCAACAGGCGATGGCCGCCCCCGAGGTTCACCTCTATGTGGATGGTCAGCCGGTGGCGGCCCCGATCGCGCTGGACAAGGGCATGGTGGAGCTGACCCATCCCCTTGCCAAGGGAAGCCACCAGATCCGCATCAGCGATGCAGGCAACAGTTGCGGCACCAGCTTTGGCCCGAGCGAGAGCAAGCCACTCCCCTTCAGCACCGCCCAGCCGATGGACAAATGCAGCAAGGAGCAGAGCTTTACCCTGCGGGTGATGCTGGCGGGGGAGTATCAGTTCACCTTCAACCCGGATACCCCCAGCCTCAAGGTGCTGCGGGCAACCAAGAAGAGCGAATTCAAACGCCAGCCACCACAAGAGCCCTGCATCAGCTGGGATGGTGGTCCGGTCACGGTATCCCTGAAAGGGGTTTGGCCCGACGGCACCCGACTGCGAGATGCCTACTCGAAACAGGAGGCGGTGGTCAAACAGGGCAAGCTGACTCTGACCCCGAGTAAAGAGAGCGGCGGCCTGCTGCTGCTCGAACCGGTCAAGAGAGCCAAGCCATCGCCATTCAGCTGGGATCAGGCGAGCGTCTATTTTCTGCTGACCGACCGCTTCCACAATGGCGACCCTGCCAACGATCACAGCTTCGGCCGCCAGAAGGATGGTCAGGATGAGGTGGCCACTTGGCATGGCGGTGACTTCAAGGGGCTGACCGAGAAGCTCGACTACATCAAGTCGCTGGGCATGAACGCCGTCTGGATCACCCCCATGGTGGAGCAGGTGCACGGTTTCATTGGCGGCGGCGAGCAGGGCAACTTCCCCTTCTATGCCTACCACGGCTACTGGGCGCTCGACTTCACCAAAATCGACCCCAACTACGGCGACGAGGAGAGCCTGAAAACCCTGGTGGACGAAGCGCACAAACGCGGCATGCGGATCATCCTCGACGTGGTGATGAACCACGCCGGTTACGCCACCCTCGCCGACCTGCAGGATCTGGGGCTCACCGGGCTGACCCAGAACAGCGGCAAACTGCCGACCACCTGGAACCAGTGGCGCCCGAGCGGCGGCCTCAACTGGCATGGCTACAACCAGTTCATCGACTATCAATCGCCAGCGTGGAACAAGTGGTGGAGCGGTGACTGGGTGCGCGCCGGTCTGCCCGGCTACCCGCAACCCGGCACCGACGATGTCACCGGCTCGGTGGCGGGGCTGCCGGACTTTCTGACCGAATCGACCAAACCGGTAGGGCTGCCGCCGCTGCTGGCGGCGAAAAAAGACACCAAGGCCAAGGTGCTGCCCGACGCCACGGTGAGCGACTACCTGATCGCCTGGCACACCGACTGGGTGCGCCGCTTTGGCATCGACGGTTTTCGGGCCGATACCGTCAAACATCTGGAGCCCGAGGTATGGGCCAAGCTCAAACAGGCGGGCACCACTGCGCTCAAGGAGTGGAAGGCCACCAACCCGGACAAAGCCCTCGACGAGCTCCCCTTCTACATGGTGGGCGAGGTGTGGGATCACGGGGTCGCCAAGGATTTCTGGTATCAGAACGGCTTCGATTCCCTGATCAACTTTGACTATCAGCGCGAGTTCGCCCTGCCCCAGGCCCAGTGCATGGCCAGCGCCGAGCCCACCTATGCCAGCTACGCCAGTCGCATCAATCAGGATCCCGAGTTCAACGTGTTGAGCTACATCAGCTCCCACGACACCAAGCTGTTCTTTGGCGACTATCAGGATGTACCGCTGCAGCGCCGGGTCGCCAACAGCTTTATGCTGCTGCCGGGGGGCATCCAGCTCTACTACGGCGACGAGTCTGGCCGCGGGCTGGCCAAGGATGGCGGGGTGTTTGATCAGAGTGTTCGCTCGGACATGAACTGGCAGGAGCTGGCCAGCGGAGACAAGGCTGAGCTGGTCAAGCACTGGCAGCAACTGGGCCAGTTCCGCGCCGCCCATCCGGCCATTGCGGCAGGCAGCCACCAGAAACTCTCGGAGACTCCCTACGCCTTCGTGCGGGAGAAGGGGGATGACAAGGTGGTGGTGGTCTTTGCCGGTCGGCAGAAGTAACCCTTGAGCCACATTCACCAGCAGCAGAGAGGGGAGCCACTGGCTCCCCTCTCTCGTTTATCCATCTGCCACGACTCACTGTGACTGGCGCGCCGCCACCGGCCACTGCAACCGCGCCTTGAGCAGAGTCTCCTGCCACAGGGGCCAGGCCAGCAACGCCTGCTGATAGGCTCCGGCCTGACCGGGCAGCACGATGCCGTAGCTGGCCAGCCGATAAGCCATCACGGTATAGAAGGCGTCGATAATACCCGCCTCGCCAAAGTAGAAGGGGCCCCGCGCCTGCGACCAGATCTCCTGCAAACGGGCCAGCTCGCCGACCGCCTCCACCGGAGGATCGATACGGGTTGGCGCACCAAGGAAGAAGGGGAGCAGAGAACGGATCTGGCGAAATCCCGCGTGCAACTCGGCGCAAAGGCTGCGAGCCAGCGCCCGCTCGGCCAGCGAAACAGGATAGAGCTGGCGGTCGGGACAGAGCTCGTGAATATATTCAGCGATAGCCAGCGAGTCGTGGACCCGCACCCCGTCATGCTCCAGCCAGGGCACCAGACCGGCCGGTGCCAGCCGCTTGAGTCGCGCCAGCGACTTGGCATCCTCCAGATCGAACACCTGCTCCTGCCACGTCAGCCCGCTCATGGCGAGCACCAGTGCCGCCCGCATCGCCCAGGTCGAACCTGTGCCCACCGCCAATACCAAGGATCCCATCTGTTGCCTCCTGCATGAGTTGCCTGCGACCAGCCTGTCTGCCCTGATGGCAACACATCCGATGGTCGCTTCACATTTGCGCACCGGCGGGTTTGACCCCCTTGGTGAGCGATGCTAGTTTGATTTTTCAAAACAATCAGTTAGCAACAATGTGAGCCATTAACCGAAATATGGACAGCCAATTTACCATCGTCATCGCAGATGACCACCCCCTGTTTCGGGGCGCCCTCTACCAAGCGGTGCACATGGCCATCAACGACGCTCAATTGCTGGAAGCGGACTCCATCGACAGCCTGATCAGCCTGCTGGGGGAGCACCCCGAAGTTGACCTGCTGCTGCTCGATCTCAAGATGCCAGGGGCCAATGGCTTCGAGGGGCTGGCCCACCTGCGTGGCCAATATCCCGACCTGCCCATAGTGGTGGTCTCCGCCTCGGAAGATACGGCCATCATCCAACAGGTGTTGCGGCTCGGCGCGCTCGGCTTTATTCCCAAGTCGGTACCGATGAAGGAGCTGGTCAACGCCCTCAATACGGTGATCGGGGGGGATAACTGGGTGCCGGAAGGCATCTCGCTCCATCCCGAATCGGAAGATGGCCCCGATTTCGCCAGCAAGCTCGCCAGCCTCACCCCCCAGCAGTACAAGGTGCTGATCATGCTGCGCGACGGCAGCCTCAACAAACAGATCGCCTGGGAACTCAACGTCTCCGAGGCCACTATCAAGGCGCATATCACCGCCATCTTCCGCAAGCTCGGGGTCAAGAACCGCACTCAGGCGGTTATCGCCCTGCAACAGCTCGATATCAGGGAGAACTGAGACACGCGCAAGACAGCATAGCCAGCCATGCTGGCTATTTGTTGCTCGACAATTAGCACGATCGTACTTTATGCTGCCAGCGCCAACTAGGAGAGAGTGATGAGCAAGGGGCGCCTGACCCGGGAAAACATTTTGCAAACTGCCTTTGAGCAGGCGAGCCAGCAAGGGCTGGAGAGCCTGACCATCGGCTCGCTGGCCAGCGCCTGCGAAATGTCGAAAAGCGGCCTGTTTGCCCACTTTCAATCCCGCGACAATCTGCAGATCGCCGTGCTGGAGTACGCCGCCGAGGTGTTTCGGCTGCGGGTGATCCAGCCGGTACGCCAACAAGATCACCGCAGCCAGCATGACAAGCTGATCGCCCTGCTGCGCGCCTGGCAGGCGTGGAACCACTGCTTCGCCGGACGCTGCATGTTCCTCGACGCCTGGACCTCGGCGCAGGATGGCCATGAGCAAACGAGCCAGGTGCAGCAAGCAGCCCGTCAGCTGGTGCGCTTCTGGCTCGACTATCTGGCCCGTCAGGTGGTGCAGGGTCAGGCCGCAGGCGAGTGGCGACAGGAGATGGATCCCTGGCGCGCCGTTTACCGCCTCTATGGCCTCTATCTGGCGGATCAGGTGTTCAACGACCTCGAACTGTGTCAGGATCCGGCCCGCCACTTCTGGCCCGAGGTGGATGCTCTGCTGAGCAGCTGGCGCTGATGTTTTAGCATCCGTTCAATACGACTTTTTAAAAACCGATAAAAAAGCACGACCGTTCGCACATAAAAACCACAGGATGACCATGAGCAGCAAGATCTACTTCAACACCCGCCGCTTCAGCCCGAGCAAATGGCTGTTGGGGATCGGCACCCGGTTGCACCACAGATTCGCCCCCACCCATGCCAAGCGTACCGCCAGCAAGTTGCTACTCACCCCCCAGCGCAACCAGCGGGATGGTAGCGAACCTGCCGGTCTGGTGAAACAGGCCGTCCATACCAGCGAAGGGGTACTGATGAGCTATCGGCTCGGTCAGGGGCCACTGTGGTTGCTGATGCACGGCTGGTCCGGCAGCGCCAGCCAGTTCTATCCGCTGATGAGCCATATCGCCGCGCAGGGTTTCACCGCCATTGCCTACGATCATCCGGCCCACGGCCAGAGCGCAGGCAATACCGGCCACCTGCCCCGCTTCGTGCGTGCCTTCGACGAGCTGGCGACCAGGTTGGCCAGCGAAGTGGGCCCGCTGCACGGGGTCATCGCCCACAGCATGGGGGGCGCCGTCACTCTCTCCAGCCGTCAGCCTGGTATCGATGCCCTGCCACTGCTGTTGATTTCGCCGGTGCTCGACTATGTGCCCCAGCTCTACGGCATGGTGGCGCGCTCCGGCTACTCCATCCGGTTGTTCGATGCGGTGGTCAAGGAGATTGAGCAGGAGTACCAACACCCCTTGAGCACGGTCGATCCGCTGGGCCGACTCGCCAGCCGCAGCGGCGCGGCGATAATCGTGCATGACGAGGAGGACAGGTTTGCCCCCCACGGCGATTCCTTGCGGGCCAGTCAGGATGGTCATACCCGGCTGGTGAGCACCCGGGGTCTGGGCCACGGTCGCATCCTCGCCAGTGCCCCGGTATTCGCCGCCTTCGATCAGCTGGCGCGGCCGGAAAATCCTCACCGCGCCCTTTGACAGAGGGTCATGAAAAAAACGGGCGAGCGCCCGTTTTTATATTTGATACAGCGCCTTATAGTTAACTTGTCAGTGGGAACGCCCCTCTCGGGCCAACAATAAGGCGCCAGCATATGGCCAGACCGAATACAGCGTTGTTGCTCACCGGTGGCGGTGCTCGCGCCGCCTATCAGGTCGGCGCCCTCAAGGCGATTGCGGAGCTCTACCCGCGCAATCTCGGCATCCCTTTTCCCATTCTGTGTGGCACCTCGGCGGGGGCCATCAATGTCACTGCGCTCGCCTGCTACGCCTCCTGCTTCCATCTGGGGGTGCGCAAGCTGGAGTGGGTCTGGCGCCGCTTCGAGACGCACCACATCTTCGATTTTCACCCCGGTCGGCTGCTGTGGCGGCTGATGTACGAGGGCTCGGCAGGGCTGATCAATCCCCACACCAACCACGCTTTTCAGCTCTTTGATAACGCCCCGCTGCGCCGCCTGCTGGATCAGCTCATCGACTATCACCGCATCGATGACAACATCCTCTACGGCAGTCTGGAGGCGCTGGCCATCACGGCGTCAGATTACGATGACGGCCTCTCCACCACCTTCTTTCAGGGGCGGGCCGACCACCATCCGTGGGAGCGGGCCAGACGCCGCGGGGTGCGCACCCTGCTCACCTCGGAGCATCTGCTCGCCTCCTCGGCGCTACCCTTTGTCTTTCCAGCTACCCATATCGGCGAGAAGTTCTACGGTGATGGCTCAATCCACCAGCTGAGCCCGTTAAGCCCTGCCATCCATCTGGGGGCGGAGCGGATCCTGCTGATCACCCTCGATCCGCCTGAGCACTCGGCGCCCACCCATCATCACGGCCACCTCACCAGTTCCAATATCGCCAGCCATCTGCTCGATACGGTCTTTACCGACACCCTCAACTCCGATCTGGAGCGGCTGTGGCGCATCAACCAGACCCTGGATCTTATCCCGGAGCGGGAGCGCAACCGCCTGCAGCTGAAACGGGTGGAGACCTGCGTGCTGAAACCGAGTCAGGATCTTGACACCATAGCGCTGGCCTATCTGCACAAGCTACCGCTGCCCTTGCGCCGCCTGTTGCGGGTGTTGGGCGTGAAGGGGGATGAGACCAGCAGTCTGGCCAGCTTTCTGATGTTCTATCCGGGTTACTGCCAGCAGCTGATCAAGCTGGGCTATCAGGACACCCTCAGAGAGCGGGAGCGGGTCGCGGCCTTCCTTGATATCGAAGGGCAGCCAAACGAGGGGGAGTAAACGGGCGGCCGATGAGTGCGAGGGGACTCAGTGCCCCTCCAGCAGACGCTGCTCCGCCTGCTCCATCGCCACCACGGTACCGAACAGGATCAGCCGATCGCCGGCAGCCAGCACCAGCTCGGGTCTGGGTTCCAGACTCTGATCCCCGCGCTGAATCTCTTTGATCCTTATCTCATCAAGGGGCAACTCCCGCACCTCCCGCCCCACCGCCCACGCCTGATCGTGCAGCAACAGCGGATGGAGACGCTCAAGCAGCTGATCTGCCTCCAGATTGCTGGCGCTCTGATCCCCCCAGTAGAAGCCGTGCAGGAAGCGATACTGACTGCTGCGCTCCAGCTCCATCCGGCGGATCACCCGACCGATGGGGATATCGCAGTTGAGCAGCAGGTGGGAAACCAGCATCAGGGCCCCCTCCTGGGATTCGGGGATCACCTCAAATGCCCCCGCCTGCTTGTACTGCTCCAGAAAGCTGTCATCCCGGGTGCGCACCAGCACCTTGAGCTCCCCCGCCAGTTCGCGGATCAGCGCCAGCATCGCCTCAACCCGCTTGCGATCATCGAAGGTGATGATCACCAGCCGCGCCCGCAGCAACCCGGCGGCCAGCAGAATATCGCGGCGACTGGCATCACCGAAGGCCACCTGCTCCCCCGCCAGCTTGGCCTCGCTCACCCGTTCGGGATCGAGGTCGAGGGCCAGAAAGGGGATCTCCTCGATCTTGAGGAAACGGGCACAGGTCTGCCCGGCCCGACCAAACCCGGCGATGATAACGTGCTGGTTTTTGCTCAGGCCAGACTGGGCCACCTCGGAGCGAGTCAGCAGCGCCGGATCGGTGAGACTGCGGGCCAGCGAATGGGCCTGGGTCACCAACCAGGGGGTCATGGCGATGGAGATGATGCCGATGCCGATCAGCAGGGAGACCAGTTGCTGATCCAGCAGGCCATGGTGGAGCGCCAACGCCAGCAGCACGAAGCCAAATTCACCGACCTGACTCAACATGATGCCAGCGGCCATGCTGTCGCGCTTGCGCTCCCCCATCAGCCGCCCGGCCAGCAGCACCAGCAGGGATTTACAGAGCACCAACAGCACCACACAGACCAGCACCTGCCACCATGCCCGCGCCACCAGCTCCCAATCCATGGCCATGCCGATGGTGATAAAGAAGAGCCCCATCAGCACATCGCGAAACGGCTTGATGTCCACCTCCAGCTGATGACGGTAGTGGGACTCCCCCAGCATCATCCCCGCCAAGAAAGCCCCCAGCGCCATCGACAACCCGAGCGAGTGGGTCATGAAAGCGGCGAGCAGCGCCACCAGCAGGGCGCTCAGCACAAACAGCTCGTCGGAGCGGGCCCGCGCCACCTCGTGAAACAGCAGCGGCAGCAACCACTTGCCGACCGCCAGCAGGGTGAGCAAGGCAAACAACCCCTTGAGGGTGGCCCAGGCGATCTCGGCGGCCAGGGCGCTGCCCTGCACGTCCGGCTGAGCGAGGATCGGGATCATCACCAGCAGGGGCACCACCGCCAGATCCTGAAACAGCAGCACGCTCACCCCCAGCTGAGCGCGGCGGGTGTGGAGCTGCTTCTGCTCGCCGAGCTGCTTGATCACCACCGCCGTGGAGGAGAGCGCCAGCGTCCCCGCCACCACCAGCGCCTGCGCCAGACCCAACCCCCACCACCAGGCCAGTGCGAAAAAGAGCAGCGAGGTGAGCAGCACCTGCAAGCCACCCACCCCCAACACCAGTCGGCGCATCGCCAGCAATTTCGGGAGGGAGAACTCCAGCCCCAGCGAGAACATCAGAAAGACGATCCCGAGCTCGGCAATGGTCTGCATGATCGACTGGCCGGTGATCACCGCCAGCCCGTGAGGGCCGAGCAATACGCCGGCAATCAGGTAAGCGAGGATCACCGGCAGCCCGAGGCGCCGGAAAGTTGCCACCAGCAAGACGGCGGTAAACAGCAGGATCAGCAGGTCTGTGTACAAATTTTCCTCTCCTTTTTATCGACTTAAGTCTAGTCAGCCGATGTGGGCGGAAGGAAAGATATATTGGGCATGCCAATTGCAAGCGACGAGTAGGAAAGTCGTTAGATACACAGGTGAAAGACCATGGAAAATACATCGTCACTTAATGGCTTTAGTCATGGCATCGAGCAGTGGGTTCGCCAGATGGAGCGGCTCACACCGCTACCCAGCGTGGAACGCAACCAGTTGCTGGAGCAGTTGTTGGGGCAGAGCGATCTTGGCGGTTTGCTGACAACTTTTGCCGATCGTGCGGCAAAAATTGTCAGGATCCATGGTCTTTACCTCGACTGTGGCCAACCCCAGGTGCTGATCCAGCACCCGCCGCTGGCCACCCTCAACCTGCACAACTATCCGTTTGAGCTGCGCGGTCAGCACAGCCAGCTGCTGGGTCAACTCCACTACGAGCTGGAACATCCGCTCAGTGGCAGACAGCAACGGGTACTGACGCAATATCATCAACTGCTCTGTCTGCTGCTGCCCCTCTACCTGCGGCTGGAAAAACTGGATCAACTGGTACGGCTCGATCACCTGACCGGCCTTGGCAACCGATCCTACTTTGACGAAGCCATCGGCCGCGCCATCGAGCAACACAGCCGCGAGCCCTACGGTCTGGTGCTGGTGCTGCTGGATCTCGATCGCTTCAAGCAGATCAATGACACCTGGGGTCATCCGGTGGGGGATCTGGTACTGAGCCGCTTCGCCCAGCTGCTCAAGGGGTGTATCCGCAGTACGGATCAAGCCTTCCGGCTCGGGGGGGACGAGTTTGCCCTGCTGCTGCAACCGGCCGACCCCGAGGCGTGGCGCCCGGTCTGGCTGCGACTGCAGCATATGTTAATGACCAACAAGGAGCTCAGCACCTTCTCGGTCGGCTGTAGCCTTGGCGCCGCCAGCTGGCAATCGGGCATCAGTGTGCAAAGCCTCTACGAGGCGGCAGACAGCCACCTCTACGCCCGCAAAAAAGCCGGCAAGGCCAGTCATCAGGAATAATCCCGAACTCTTCTTTGCTCCGGCACATGTGCATCATGTGACCGGAGCTTCTTTTTTTTGGGGCTAACCGCTCACACCGAGATCAAGTCAGGGGAGATCGCGCTCGGGCAGGATGGGGGTCGTACCGCGCTCCTGCCAGCGGCACACCAGCCCGGCCCCCTGCGCCATAAAGCCGTCGCAGACAAAGAGCCCCACCACCGCCGCCACCTGCTCGCCATAGTAGAGGATGGGAATGCGCCCCCGCTGCCACGAGGGAACGCCATACTCCTGCAGCAGCTTCTTCATCCGCCGACTGCCGCTTCGCCCCACCGGTTTGAGGGGGATGCCGGGCGCCACCTGAAAACGCACCGAGAGCGGCTCATCCGACCGGGGGGCACGCAACTGCCCCTCGCCGCGCTCCGCCATGCGCACCACCAGCTCGCCCAGCCCCTCTGGCAGGGTCAGCGGCTCACCCACAATCAGCGGCAACACCTGATGACAGGGTTGCAGGTCAGGGCTCACCAGATAGAGCCGCTCATGAAAACGGCGGCAGCTCTGGCGCCCCCAGTTGAGCTGGGGATTGGCATCGCCGCGCGCCAGCGCCACTTCCTGCCACAGTCGGGCAAGCTGCTCACGGGATGGCATCTCGCCCCCCTGACGGCGGATCCAGTAGCGCAGCAGGTTGTTGCGCCGGGTAGGAGAAAGGTCGAGCAGCGGGCCGATATGGAGCGCCTCCCCCTCGCCCGCCAGCTGCCAGTCACTCTCGGCCAGCTCGTCCAGCAGCGCCTCCTGCTCGGCGCACAGGGCCATGCTGCGCGCCGCGGTCTGGGCCATGGCGGGCCAGCGCGCCTTGAGCTGGGGGATAAGCGTCTGGCGCAGAAAGTTGCGGTCATAGCTCACGTCCTGATTGCTCTCATCCTCCACCCAGCCAAAGGGAAGAGTGGCCGCCGCCTCAGCCAGCTCGGCGCGACTGACATCTAGCAGCGGGCGCAGCAACAGGCCACCGGCAAAGGGCTGGCTTGGCAGGATCCCCGCCAGCCCGCGCAGACCGGCGCCACGCTTGAGGGCCAGCAGCAGGGTCTCCAGCTGATCGTCCTGATGGTGGGCAGTGAGCAGCCACTCCCCCTCCCGCATCCGGGCCGTCAGCCGCTGGTAACGGGCGGTGCGCGCCTGCGCCTCCAGACTCTCGCCATTGCCACGGGCCAGGGTCACCCGCTCGACCAGCAGCTCCACCGCCAATTGCTGACACACAGATTCACAATGCGCAACCCACTCATCGGCATGGGGGCTGAGGCCGTGGTGCACGTGCAGGGCGCGCAGCACAAGGCCGTGCTCGCGGGCATACTGCGCCGCCAGCACCAGCAGCAGGGTAGAGTCGAGACCACCGCTAAAGGCCACCAGCAAACCGGTGGAACCTTCCGGCGCAGGCATAGTCAGACTAAAGCGAGAATAAAGATGAGAAATCATAGGCTTCCCCAAAACAGACCGGCCGAATCTTAGCAGAGTCAGGCTTATCAAGCTGCCCCCCTGCTGCTAGAGTGAGGCTCGCTCCCCCTCAGCACCAAGCAGGCAGGCCGCCAAGCAAACGAACCGACAGACAAAGCGTTCGAACCGCATGTCGGAGCAATGAGGCTGGGAAGCAAACAACCCGAATTGGAATCAAACAGCATGAACAATAACAAAAGCTTACTGGCCGGCCTGATTGGACTGGCCCTGCTGGCTGGCTGCAGTCAGGCACCGCAAGAATCCCCCAAACACTCCGGGCTGGCGCTGGCCAATATGGACACCCAGGTCAAACCCGGCGATGACTTCTTCCGCTACGTCAATGGCAAGTGGCTCGCCACCGCCAAGATCCCCGATGATCGCCCCGCCGATGGCGCCTTCTACATGCTGCGGGATAAATCCCTCGCCGATGTGCGGGTGCTGGTCGAGGGGCTGGCCAAGCAGGAGGCCGCCACCGGTACGCCGACCCAGCAGATCCGCGATCTCTACGCCAGCTATCTGGATCAGGCAGGTCGCGATGCCAAGGGGCTCACCCCGCTGGCACCGGCGCTGGCCGATATCGACCGGATCGGTGATCAGGCCGCACTGGCCCGCGCCTTTGCCCAATCAGGCCGCATGGGCGGCGGCGCGCCGTTCGGCATCTGGATCGACGCCGATGCCAAATCCCCCGACCGCTATGCCGTCCACCTCTATCAAGGGGGATTGGGGCTGCCGGATCGGGACTACTACCTCAAGCAGGATCCCGAGAGTCAGGCCCTGCGCCAGAAGTACCAGCTGCATATCGCCGCCATGCTAAGCCGCCTCGGGGAGTCTGACCCGAGCGGCAAGGCCAAGCGGATTCTGGCCCTCGAAACCCGGCTCGCCACCATCCAGTGGGACAACGTCGCGCTGCGGGATCGGGAGAAGAACTACAACAAGCGCCCCGCCAGCGAACTTGCACGGCTCGCCCCTCATCTCGACTGGCAGGCCTATCTGAACGCGGCGGGCATCGCTGCCCAGCCGGATCTCATCATCGGTCAGCCGGCCTATCTGAGCGCGCTGGATCAGGTGATGGCACAGACCCCCATCGCCGACTGGCAGGCCTACCTCAAGTGGCAACTGCTGACCGACTACGCCCCCTATCTCGACAGCGAGACCGACCGGGCCAACTTCGCCTTCTACGGCACCACCCTGAGCGGCACGCCCAAGCAGCGCGCCAGCTGGGAGCGGGCGCTCGGGGTGCTGAACGATCATCTCGGTGAAGCGGTCGGCCAGCTCTATGTGGCCCGCTACTTCCCGCCAGCGGCCAAGGAGCGGATGGAGCAGCTGGTGGAGAACCTGCGCACCGCCTACGGCCAGAGCATCAAGGAGCTCGACTGGATGTCGCCCGAGACCAAGGCGCAGGCGCTTGAGAAGCTGGCCAAGTTCCGCCCCAAGATCGGCTACCCCGACAAGTGGCAGGATTACAGCGCCATCGCCATCAAACCGGATGATCTGGTGGGTAACCTGCAGCGCTCACAAGCCTTTGAATACGCAGACAGTCTGGCGCGCCTCGGCAAACCGGTCGACCGGGATGAGTGGCACATGTCGCCGCAGACGGTGAACGCCTACTACAACCCGAGCAACAACGAGATCGTCTTCCCGGCGGCCATTTTGCAGCCCCCCTTCTTCGACATGACGGCGGATGATGCGGTCAACTACGGCGCCATCGGCGGGGTCATTGGCCACGAGATGGGCCACGGTTTTGATGATCAGGGGGCCAAATCCGACGGTGACGGCATGATGCGCGACTGGTGGACACCGCAGGATCTCAAGGAGTTCCGCTTCCGTACCAGCCGTCTGGTGGCCCAGTACAACCGCTTCGAGCCCATCAACGGCCAGTTCGTCAACGGCCAGTTCACCCTGGGGGAGAACATCGGCGATCTGGGCGGTCTCACCATAGCCCACAAGGCCTACGAGCTGTCACTGGATGGCAAGGAGGCGCCGGTGCTGGATGGCTTTACCGGCGAACAGCGCTTCTTCCTCGGCTGGGCACAGGTGTGGAAGGGGATGTATCGTCCCGAGCTGATGCAGATGTTGCTGCGCTCCGACCCCCACTCGCCCCCCGAGTACCGGGTCAACGGGGTGGTGCCGAACATTCCCGCCTTCTACGAGGCATTCAACATCCAGCCCGGGGAGAAGCTCTATCTGCCACCCCAGAAGCGGGTGAAGATCTGGTAACAGCATCACGGCGGGCTCCCCCGGGAGCCCGCGCTCAACAGACAGCAAGAGGTTGCAAGATGAACAGAGCATTGATGATGGCAGGGCTGCTGACCCTGCCGCTGGCGGCGCAAGCACAAACACAAGCCGAAGAGGGATTTAGCAAACAACTGACCCTCCCCTCCGGTCAGGTGATCAGGGTTGCGCAGGGGGTCGGTGAGCCCGCCTCCATCGGCAGCTATGACGTGCGGCTCTATTCAGGTCAGAACGCCCAATTTCCACTGGATGAGTTTCAGGATGGCAAGGTGATGGCCCGCAACGGCTTTATCCGGGAGCTGAAGCTGGTCGATTTGAATGGCGACAAACAGCCCGAGCTGGTGGTCATCATCGAGAGCGCTGGCAGCGGCAGCTATCAGGATGCCGATGCCTACACCGTCACTCCGCAAGGGGAGCTGGAGATCTTCAATCAGGTCAAGGAGCTGGAGCCCAAAGAGGATGTGGTCAAGGCGCTCAAAAGCCCGCAGGACTGACCCATCTCCCGGCACAAGCAATATAAAAAGCCCTGATGATCAGGGCTTTGTTGTTTCTGCGGTTGGCGCAAACGGCTCAGAGGCGGGTCGCCCGGATGGAGACCTGCGGCAGCGCCATCTCGTGCTGGGCCGCCACCAGTTGCAGCTCATAGGCCCCCGCCAGCCAGGTCTGGGCCAGCACCGCATCGACGCTGGCGTTGGTGCGCTCAAACGCCGCCAGCGGGGTGCAACCGGCCAGCAGATTGGCCAGCAGGGTGGCGCTCAGCAGATCCCCCACCCCGATGGGATGGCGGGCAAAAGGGTAGAGCGGGCGGGAGAGGTGAAAAGCCCCCTCCTCGCACACCAGCAGCATCTCGAAGCGGTCCATGGCAAAACCGGCCTTGCCCAGATGTTTCACCATCACCAGCTTGACCCCTTGTGCCCGCAGCTGCTGGCACGCCTCGATGGCCTCCGGCACATTGCGGATATCGCGGCCGGTGAGCTGTTCCAGCTCCAGCAGATTGGGGGCCAGCATATCGGCGCAGGCCAATGCCCGGTTTTTCAGAAAATCGGCGACGCCGGGTGCCACTATGCACCCCTTGTCGGGGTGACCCATCACGGGGTCACAAAAATAGAGGGCGGCCGGATTGAGCGCCTTGAGTCTGGCCACCGCCGCCAGGATCTCCTCCCCCTGTTCGGCCGAGCCGAGGTAGCCGCTCAAGATCGCATCGCACTCGGCCAGCACGCCGATCTCCGCCAGGCCATTTACCAGCTGACGGATATGGCCGCCGGGCATCACCATCCCCTGCCAGCCTTCGCGGTATTGGGTGTGGTTGGAGAACTGCACCGTGTTCATCGGCCACACCTCGATGCCTAGGCGACGCATGGGAAAAACGGCGGCGCTGTTACCGGCACAGCCAAAGACTACGTGGGATTGAATGGAGAGCACTCGCTTCATGGTTGGCGACTCACGCAATAAGAACAAAAATTCCGGAGGGAAAAACGGGCCTGGCGGCCCGTTGTTGTGACTTTCGATGGTGGTCACTTTCGATGGTTGTCACTGGCGATTAACGCAGCACCTTGACGGTGTAGCTGCCATCGGCCTGACGATAGAGGCCGTGGATATCGGTCTCGAAGCCCGGGTAGTGGGCACCGATCTCGCACAGCATCTCGAGGAACTCGAGCACCGGCAGGGAGTCGGCAGTCACCATCTCGCCCGGCAGTACCAAGGGTACTCCCGGCGGGTACGGCAGAATCATGTTGGCGCTGATACGGTCAACCATGTCACGCAACGGCACCTCTTCCAGATTGCCCGCCAGCTCCTGCTGCCATGCAGCGTGCGGGGTCATCTTCATCTCCGGCAGCACGTCGAATGCCTTGAACATCAGCTCCGGCAGACGATATTTGCAGGTCAGATCGTGGATGCTCTGGGCCAGCGCCTGAATGCGCATCCCTTCGTAGAAGCTCGGGTCTTCACGATAGAGGCTCGGCAAGATGTTCTTGATGGTCAGGTTCAGATCATAACCGCGCTTGAACTCGGTCAGGGCACGCAGCAGCTGCATCGCCTTGGACTGATCGATACCGATAGAGAAGAGGAACAGCATGTTGTAAGGACCGGTCTTCTCCACCACTATGCCGCGCTCGTCCAGGAACTTGGAGACCAGTGAAGCAGGGATACCCTTCTCCAGCAGCTGGCCATCACGCCCCATACCCGGGGTCAGCAGGGTGACCTTGATGGGGTCGAGGTACATGTGGTCATCGTCGATGCCGTTGAAACCGTGCCAGTCATCTTTCGGATCCAGCTTCCAGCACTCGACGGTGTCGATGTTGTCCGGCTGCCATACGTCGAAGAACCAGCCTTCACTCTGATCACGCAGACGCTTGATCTCTTTACGGAAGGAGACAGCGCGATCGATGGAGTCCTTGATCAGACGCTTGCCGGTGTTGCCACGCATCATGGCGGCAGAGATCTCGGTGGAAGCCACGATGCCGTACTGCGGCGAGGTGGAGGTGTGCATCATGAAGGCTTCGTTGAAGGTCTCTTCCTCCACGTCACCCTTGATGTGGATCATCGAGGCCTGGGAGAAGGCTGCCAGCAGCTTGTGGGTGGACTGGGTTTCGTAGAACACCTTGCCCGGCATCGCTTCGCCACTCATGCCGCACTTGCCTTCATAGATCGGGCTGAAGTTGGTGTAAGGCACCCAGGCACTGTCGAAGTGGATGTAAGGGGTATCCAGCGCCTCCTTGATGAAACCGGTGTTGTAGAGCAGGCCATCATAGGTGGAGTTGGTGATCACCGCATAACGGGGAGCCTGGGCACCCGGGGTGGCAGCAACCTTGGCCGCTATGGTCTCGCGGCTGAATTCGCTCTGCGGGATACCGCCCAGAATGCCATAGGCGTTGCGGGTCGGGCGGAAGTAGAGCGGGGTCACGTCACTCATCATCATCAGGTGAGTGAGGGACTTGTGGCAGTTGCGGTCAACCAGCACAGTGCTGCCGGCCGGGGCGGAGAACATGCCGACGATCTTGTTGGCGGTGGAGGTGCCGTTGGTGACGATATAGGAGCGATCGGCGTTGAAAGTACGGGCGATGTACTCTTCGGCTTCCTTGTGCGGACCTGAGTGATCCAGCAGGGAGCCCAGCTCCGGCATGGAGATGGAGACGTCAGCCTTGAACGCGTTGGGGCCGTAGAAGTCATAGAAGATGCTGCCGGCCGGGCTCATCTGGAAGGCGGTACCGCCCATGTGACCCGGAGTACAGAAGGTGTATTTACCCTCTTCCACGTACTTGAACAGCGCTTTGGTGAACGGCGGCAGGATGGCGTCCTGATACTCCTGAGTGGCCTGACCCATCTTGAGGGCGATGTCGTCAGCCATGCCGAGACGGTACTCGAAGAAATGCACGTTCAGACGCAGGTCGGTCAGGTGAATATCCAGGGTGGACTGGTCGTTGGCAAAGGCGAAGATCGGCAGCTTCTCGTTGCGATCGTGGATCTCCTTGCACAGACCCAGCGAGTATTTGTCCCAGTCGAAGATGGCGCCGCAAACACGGGGGTTCTTCTCGATCAGTTTCAGCAGGTCGGCGACGTCGACCGGATAAACAACCTCGAAACCCTTGCGCTCGAGGGAGGCTTGCAGCTGGCGAATGGGTTCTTCTTTAAAGAAAACGCCCAGGTGGTTGAGGATGGCAATGATATTCATCTTGATGCTCCACACGTAGAGGGGCGCTCTCCATCAGGGATGGTGAGTGAAGAGCGCTCGGAAAAGGAAAACGGAATTAGTGGCTGGCTTGCTCTTTGAGCAGGGCGTCGTGCTGACGCAGCCCCTGTTTTTTGGCGTAGAACATCAGGATGATGAGCGACACCACGAAGGTGGCAGTGAGGTTGGAACCCTGGGCGCCCATCAGGGCGACCAGACAGAAGACACAGGCGACGCCGGAGAAGATCATGGTGCCGATGCTGCGGGAGGTCATGCCCTCGAAGCGAATGAGGTTAATGCTGGAGTAGAAGTAGGGCAGCATGGTCAGCAGCACCGCATCTGTGGTCAGCACGTTGAAGAGATCTGCTGCGTGAGCGGACTGGGAAGTGAAGGCGGTCAGGCCAATCATCAGGGCAGTCATCTTGAGGGAGCCGAGGATCAGACCCTTCTTGGCGACGCCGTTCTTGTCCAGTTCGCCGTAGATTTTCGGGAAGTTGCCATCGTTGGCGGCACGCTTGCCCGCCTCGCCCACCAGCATCATCCAGGAGCCCAGCGAGGTAAAACAGGCCAGGGCGGTGAAGGCAGAGACGAACGGCGCAGACCAGCTACCGAAGATGGCAGAGGAGGCCATGGCAAACGGGGCACCGGAGGCAGCCACTTCACCGGCCGGGAACATGCCGCTGATCACCTGGGTAGAGAGGATGTAGATAACACCCGCGATACCGGTACCCAGCATGGTAGCGAGCGGTACGGTGCGCTTGGGGTTCTTCACCATGCCGGAAGAGACGGCGGCAGATTCAACACCGACGAAGGACCAGAGGCAGATCAGCACGGCGCTGATGACCGCATGCAGGTCGCTGCCGCTGGTGGTGTTCCAGTTCTGGCTGTAGACGGTGGCATCAAAATGACCCCAACCCATCACCGCAGTACCGACAACCGGCAGCAGGATCAGCACCAGACCCAGGGTACAGAGTCGGCTCACCCAGCTACCGCCAAGCAGGTTGACGAAGGTGAAGATCCAGACGGCAGCGATGGTGGCTGCGGCGGCCGGAATTGGGCTGTTGAGAATGGGGAAGAAAACGGAGAGGTAGGAGACGCCGGTAATGGCGATGGCCAGGTTACCGATCCAGTTGGCGTGGTAGTAGAGCACACCGGTCTGGAAACCGAACACCGGAGAGATCTCGCCAGCGTAAGCAATGGGGCCACCCTCTTGCGGGTTCTTGGTCGCAAGGCGGGCGAAGACGAAGGCGAGGCCCATGGCGCCTACCAGACAGATTGCCCAGCTAAAGACAGAGATGGAGCCGATGGTGGCCAGTGCCGAAGGCAGCAGTGCGATACCGCTCCCCATCATGTTGCCGGCCACCACACCTGTACAGGCGATAAGGCCAATCTTCTTGCTCGTATCGAGGGACATAAGATCTCCGGTTCTATAAAAGGTCGGGTCGTCACATACACATTTGGCGGAACGTCCCGCCAACGAATGGGCACAGACTAGGCCTCTCATCCCCGGAAAACATAAAGACCAGCTAACGGATAAAAATATGAGGCAACTTTTTTCGCCGCCTCATTATTTTTTATAAAAATCATTTAAAAACAGCATCTTGACATCAAGGCGCACCACCATCTTGATAAAACCTTGATATCCGACCGCCCCGTTTTTGCCCCTTGATAACCCCCTTATCTCGCCGTCTTGATATTTTTGGTCAGATAAACCCGGGATAACGAGGCAC
Organism: Aeromonas sp. EERV15; assembly: GCF_900079845.1. Lineage (NCBI taxonomy): Bacteria > Pseudomonadati > Pseudomonadota > Gammaproteobacteria > Aeromonadales > Aeromonadaceae > Aeromonas > Aeromonas sp. EERV15. The sequence goes on from NZ_FKKY02000016.1 coordinate 103,318, forward strand.
CCATTGCGCCCCCTCCCCTTGTGGCCATCTGGAAGACCTGCTGATCATCACTCTGAGTGGCCGCTCACCTCCTGTTCGGCCCTCCGCTCGGCTCATCACAATCCAGGCTCAGAGGTAAAGCGCAACGGCGATAACCGGTAAGCAATGAGAAGGTAAGCAATGAGAAATGGGTAGTGACGGACAGCTTATCCCGCCGCCAACAATGAGCAGATGTCACAAGCTGCGCGCGCGGCACAAAGCCGGACAAACGCGAGTGCCGCAAATACCGCGATAAGGCAAATGGGGATAGTGGGGAGCTGCGGGGGATAAATCGGGCCACTCCAGTACGACTATCTGGTGGCAAACAAGCAGGATTGAGACAGGCAGAAACAACACAGGCCGCCAGAAGGCAGCCTGTGGATGGAGCCAGCAACGGGGCTGGCCGAAGGAAAACAAGAGCCGCAGTGTTAGAAGAGCTTCACCTTGCTCTGGCCCAGCGCATTGAACAGGGCGGGGGTGAGGGTCTCCATATTGCTGTAGAAACCGAGCTGCTGGCAGAGCAGATAGGTCTGCTCGGTCGCCTCCATCAGGAAGGCCTGACTGTAGGCATCCCCCGCCGCCTCGGGGCGACCGCCCAGCTCCGCCAGCTTGCCCTGCAGTATGTAGTAGAGCACCGAGCGGCCACGACTCGCCGCCTGCTCCAGCAGATAGTCGGCCTGCTGTTGCTGGCTGTTGAGGATCGCCTGCAGGGTCAAAGCCTCCCACACCCTGGCAGGCAGGGCGCCGCTGTTTTGCACCACGCTGGCAAGATGGGTGCCGATCCCCTGCAGCCGCTCGCTCTCGGATTTGCCCGCCAGGGTCGCCAGCGCCTCGCCAGCCAGATAGCGCTCCGCCAGCAGCAGCGGCTGATCCGGATGGGCAATCAGCGCCTGCTCCAGCAGATCGATGCCGCGCTTGAGGGCGACCGGATCCCGGCTGTTGGTGTAGTAGTGGGCCTCCATCAGTGCCATCAGCGAGGCATCATCGGTGGGCCAACCCATGCCCGGCTCGGCATCCGGCTGGTCGAGGGCGCGCAGCAGATCCTGACTGCTCGCCTGCAACACCCCGTGCACATTGTGGCGGCTGAGCTGGTATTGATGGCTGAACAGCACCCGGTTGGTGTTGATATTGCGGTACTCCAAGTCGAGATAGGTGCCCCGGGGCTGGCGGGTAACCCGCACGCTCAGCTCCTTGCCGGGCATGATGCCCCCCATCAGATTGGTGGCGCCGTACTGCACCCGCAGCGGCGTGGCCACCGCCACCTCCCCCATCAGGGCGCGGGTAATGCCATCGGCCAGACGCACGTTCTCGTTGTTGTCATCCATGCCGGAGTGGAAGCGGAACACCAGCAGGTTGGGATCCAGCATGGCGTGCACCTGGGGGCTGGTGTGCTGGTAGCTGAGCATGCTGACAATGGCGATCAGCACGATGGCAACGAAGATATCGAAACTCACCATCTTCCAGCGGCTGCGCGCATCCTTGGCATGGGTGGAGATGGCGCGGGTCAGGGGCCCGGCGGGAAAAGGGGCGACATTGGGCAGAGCATCATCGTCGTGATCAGCCGTGGGCGGGCTCAGATCAGAGAGAGTCGGGTTGTCGGAGAGAGCAGTATTGACCGCGGGCGCGGGCTGCTCGTCCGCCATCACCACAGCAACCACCTGCGGCTGCCGCACCGGCGCCACCAGCTTGTAGCCGCGCTTGGGCACGGTAACGATATAGTCGGTCGCATCGGTGCGACCATCTTTGAGGATCTTGCGCAGTTCGAAGATGGACTGGGTCACCACCTGATCGGTCACCTCGGCGCCGTCCCACACCTCGTTGATCAGGGCATCGCGGCCAAACACGGTGCCGGCATTGTGGGCCAGAAACCGCAACAGATTGACCAGTCTGGGTTCGAGGTAGACCTCGCGGTCGGGGCGACACAACATGTTGTCGTCAACGCTCAGGGTCCAGTCGTGGATCTCAAAAACCGATTCGCTCATGATTCACTCGCTGCAGATGGTGACAATGCACGATGAGAGTGACGCAAAACCCGGACTGACTGAACGGAACAGGGCGCTGCCAACAAGGAAGCGGCAGAAAAGGGAACCGGAACAGTGAATATCGCTGTGAGTCAGTCTGGCCAGGCCATCCTGTTTACGTCTGAAGGGCATCCTTGCGGGCATTCCGACCACCGGGATCGGAAAGAGGCACTTTAAGCAAAACGGGAGCTGGATCCCACTTTTTTTGGCTATAAATCGCCGCTGAGTTGATCCGACCCCGCACTTTTCGGCAAATTGCGTGCCAGCTAGTATTCATATGAACATCCCATATGCCGGAATCAAAAAAGCCCTGAACATCAGGGCTTTCTCATTTTTCCGGCAATCGGGGAAACGTTACTTCGCCACCGGGAGCGCATCCTGCTGACGACTGCGGCGCAGATAACGCCGCCACAACGAGAAGCAGCCGTAGCCAAGACTCAGCACCACCGCATAGAGCACCTGAGTGGCGAGGGCCACCAGTATCAGGGCGCAGAGCAGCACGCTCACCCCCGCCAGCCCCTTGCCCACCCCGCCGAGCAGGCGCCAGCCCGCCGCCATACAGAGCAGGTAGACCAGCACGAAGTTGCCGTTGGCGTAGCGGATCAGCTCATCAAGGGGCAGTCGCAGCCAGATGATCAGAGTGATACAGAGCAGGCAGATGGCAAGCACCAGGCTGAGCGCCCGCAGCGGTGCGCCGCGCGCGGTAAGCTGCGCCAGCGAAGCGGGCAACTTGCCTTCTCGTGCCATGCTCCAGATCAGCCGGGCAAAGCCCTGAATGTAGATGTTGATGCTGGCAAAACAGGAGAGGTAACCGAGTACCGCCACCAGCCACTTGGCGGTGGGACCAAACAGCAGCGCCAACAGGGAGGGGATGGCAGTGGCGTTTTTCGCCTCATCGCCGTAGAGGCCATATTTGAGCACCACCAGCGAGTGCACCCAGTAGATAAGCCCCGCCAACAGCACCCCGCCGAGCAGGGCGATGGGGTAGTCCCGTTCCGGTCGCTTGAACTCCTCCCCCATATGGGCGAAGGCCTCGAGCCCGACAAAACACCAGAACATCACCGCCAGCGCGGTGGCCATAGGGGGCCACTCCTCCGCGCTCGGCAAGGGCCGGGCCGCATCGCGCCAGCTCACCTCCCCCTTGAACCAGATAAGCAGGGTGAGCCCCAGAATGGCCAGCGCGATCAGCAGTTGCAGGTTGCCGGAGGAGCGCGCCCCGCGCAGCCCCAGCAGAAACACCCCGAGCAGGGTGAGCAGCTGGATGCCCCAGAGGGCCCACTCCCCCATCTCGAACAGGGCGTGCCAGAAACCGGCGGCAATCATCAACGCCGCAGGCAGGCCCACGGGTAACACTGCCAGAAAGAGAAAGGCGGAGAAGCGCTCGGCGCCATTGCCAAAAGCGAGACCAATCAGGTGCGGCGCACCACCCGCATGGGGATAGCGACGGCCGAGGCGAGCGAAGGTAAAGGCGATGGGCAGCACCAGCGCAATCAGCAGCAACCAGGCCCACAGCGAGGCCCCACCCGCCAACGAGGCGGCGGTCGCCGGTACCACGAAGATCCCGGTGCCGAGCAGCGAGGTGGCGAGCAGCCCCATCCCCTGCCAGAGCCCGAGATCCTTTTTCAACCCAGACATATCCTTTTGTCCTGACTAAAAAAACATCCCGCCATGTTAGGCCTCCCCCGCCCCTTTGTTAAGCAGAGTGCAGAGAATATGCTCGGGTTTATGCAAGTCTGCCGCTGTTGAGCAGGCAATAAAAAAGCCGCCTCTTGCGAGGCGGCTTCTTCATTCAACTTGGTAACCGGAGTTATCAGGCAATCAGCTTGTAGATGATACCGGACATGGCGATCAGGCCAATCAGGGTCACGAAGCCGTTGCTGATGTTGCCAGCGTATTTGCGCATGGCCGGAACCTTGGTGATGGCGTACATCGGCATCAGGAACAGCAGCATTGCGATGATCGGGCCGCCCAAGTCTTCAATCATGCCGAGGATGCTCGGGTTGATGGTGGCGATAGCCCAGGTGGTCAGGATCATGAACACCGCAGTTACTTTGTTCAGCTGCTTGATGTCAACGTTCTTGCCCTTCTCGCGCAGCGCCTTAGCCATCAGGCCGTTCATGCCTTCTTGCGCACCCAGGTAGTGACCCAGGAAGGATTTGCTGATGGCAACCATGGCAATCAACGGAGCCACAGTGGCGATAACCGGGTTGTCGAAGTGGTTGGCCAGGTAGGACAGGATGGAGATGTTCTGTTCTTTGGCAGCAGCCAGGTCAGCCGGAGAGAGGCTCAGTACGCAGCTGAATACGAAGAACATAACGGTCATTACCATCATGACGTGAGCGCCCAGCAGGATGTTGCTGCACTTCTTCTCGGCACCTTCACCGTAACGACCTTTGTTGTCCACCGCGAAGGAGGAGATGATCGGGGAGTGGTTGAAGGAGAACACCATTACCGGGATAGCCAGCCACAGGGTCTTGAGGAAGTCACCGTTGAAAGCGTCAGCCAGTGCTGGTGCTTCAGTGATGATGGTACCGTTCCAGTGCGGGATCAGGTAGAACGCCAGGCCCATCAGGGTGATCACGAACGGGAATACCAGCACGCTCATCGCTTTAACGATAACCTGGCCGCCCAGACGAACAACCGCCATCAGACCGAGGATCAGCGCCAGTGACAGGACGGCACGGGGAGGTGCAGACATGCCCAGCTGGTGAACAATCACGCTCTCGACGGTGTTGGTGATGGCGACTGAATACATCAGTACGATCGGGTAGATGGCAAAGAAGTAGAGCAGGGTGATGAACTTGCCTGCGGTCTTGCCGAAGTGCTCTTCTACTACTTCAGTGATGTCGCCATCACGGGTAGAGCCGGACAGCACGAAGCGGGCCAGACCACGGTGAGCGAAGAAAGTCAGCGGCAGGGCCAGGATCAACATGGCAACCAGCGGCCACAGACCACCTACACCGGCGTTGATTGGCAGGAAGAGCACACCGGCACCGATCGCGGTACCGTACAGACCCAGCATCCAGACCACATCGGCCTTGTTGATGCCGCGGGAAGTGTTGCTGGCTAAACGACCATCAGCTGCAATATTCATGTCAGACATACGTTGTTCCTGTCATCTAGGAAAAATGGGATTCTTGTTTGTTCGGGCCCTCGGCCCGGTTCCATCTCCCTGGAACGCCTGCTGTTCATCCCTCTCATTAACCTCTCGCACCCCGGCAACCTGGCCATCACTCCTTGTGACAACAAGACCGCAACAAACAACAGTGCGAAATTTTGACCCTGAGGGTCAGTGCCCGTCTTACTTAACAACTGCTTAACGTGCACCACTCTTGATGGGTTGACTCTAATTAAATACCCCTATTAATCACAGCGTTTTTTTGAATTAATCAACCAAAGTTTGATTCGTGTCGCCTTTCGGACGACCAAGATCACATTGCGAATGCCTTGTTGTGAGTTTTTTTTAACAATTCAACTTAGTTTCACTGGAATCAATGGCCTGCGAGCAGATACATTTTTGCAACAAGTCACTCATTGCGCGCGGATTGTGTGCAGCACAGCCTTGGCGTACCCTTGTGGCTCACGCCTTTTTGTTGATTGATGATGACCATTACCCGTACCGATCTCGCCGAACTGGCGGTATTCGCCGCCGTCGCCCGCCACCGCAGCTTCAGCAAGGCCGCCCTCGAACTCGGGGTCTCCGCCTCCGCCATTAGCCACAGCCTGAAGGGACTGGAAGCCAGATTAGGTGTCCGTCTACTCAACCGCAGCACCCGCGCCGTGGTGCCGACCGATGCGGGCCAGCGGCTGCTCAAGCAGTTGTTGCCAACCCTTAACACCCTGGAAGAGGCGCTCAGCGAGTTGGCTCGCAACAGCGACGAGCCGGTGGGCCGGATCAAGCTCTGCGCCCCGCGCGGCGCCATCGACAGCCTGCTGGCACCGGTGCTTATCGACTATCTGCGCCGTTATCCCAGAATGCAGGTGGAGGTGGTGGAGCAGGAGCTGATGCCCCGGCTGATTGAAGATGGGTATGATGCGGCGCTCTTCTATGGCGATCTGCTGCCCAAAGAGATGATAGGTATCCCCCTCGGCTCGCCCCAGCGCTATCTGGTGGTGGGCTCCCCCGCCTATCTGGCGGAACATGGCGCACCGCAGCACCCGAGCGAGCTGAGTCGCCACGCCTGCATCGGCTATCGCCTCACCCCGCACCATCACTATCGCTGGGCCTTTGCCGCCGATGGCAACATGCTGGAGATCGAGGTGACCGGGCCACTCACCACCAGCACCCCGGCCCTCTATCTGGGTGCGGCCGAGGCGGGGCTTGGGCTGGCCTACTGTCTGGAAGAGGAGGTGAGCCAAAAAGTGGCAGAGGGGAAACTGCTCACAGTGCTGGAGCCCTGGTGCCCCATCTTTGCAGGTTTTTCCCTCTTCTATCCCAGCCGCCATCAACTGGGCAGCGGCCTGCGCATCCTGATCGACATGCTCAAGGCCCACTACCCACCTCGAATTAATGAGAAATACTCAGCAATCCATCAAGTGAAACCCTGATTATCACCAAATCAGTATTAATCTACACTGTCTGTTCGATAATCGAACTCCCCAAGAGAACAGATATGTCTGCCTATTTAACACTGCGCCAGCAGGCGATGACCCGCCGCTTCTGGGCTTACGCCCTCCCCTCCATTCTTGCCATGCTGGTCTCGGGGGCTTACTACCTCATCGATGGCATCTTCGTCGGCCACTACGTTGGCGCCGCTGGCCTCGCCGGGATCAATCTGGTCTATCCGGTCATCATGGTGCTGATCGGTCTGGCCGCCATGATCAGCATGGGGGCGGCTACCGCCATCTCCTTCCAGCAAGGGGCGAAAAACGACAAGCTGGCCCGTCAGGCGCTGGTCAATGCCCTCTGGCTGCTGGCAGGACTCGGGGTGCTTGCACCCGCGCTGCTCTATTACACCCACACCGATATCTTGCTGGGACTGGGGATCGAGCAGGGCACCGACACCTGGAAGCAGGCGAGCGACTACCTCACCTGGATTGGCGGCGGTACCCTGCTGCTGGCCAGCAATCTGGCGGTGCCCTATCTGCTGCGCAACGATGGCCGCCCGAAACTGGCGATGGTGCTGGTGAGCAGCGGCGCCGTGCTCAACATCATCCTCAACTACATCATGGTGGGTCGGCTGGGGCTGGGATTGATCGGCACCGCCCAGGCCACCCTGATGGCAGAAGGTATCGTTAGCCTGATCGGCCTTGGCTACTTCTTTACCCCCTGGGCACGGCTGCAACTCGCATGGCGAGATCTGGTGCCAAACCTCCCGGCCATGCCGAACCTGCTGTTTACCGGGCTGCCAAGCCTGATCGCCCAGTTCAACCTCGGCCTGTTGCTAATGCTGCACAACAGCCAACTGATGGTGTACGGCAATGTGAAGGATCTGGCGGGCTTTACCGTGGCCGGTTACACCGAAGCGGTCTTTATCGTGATCCTGCAAGGGCTGGCCTTCGGCATTCAGCCGCTGATCAGCAAGGCGGCAGGGGCCAAGCGCCACCGCGACCTCAAATTCCTGATGGAGATGGGGCTCAAGATCACCTTTATCTACGGCATGCTGGTGTGGCTCACCATCCAACTGCTGCCAAGACAGGTCGCCATGCTCTATACCGGCAATAACGATCCCGAACTGCTGGCCGCCGCCATCAGCAGCCTGACCCTCAACCTCGGTGCCATTCCACTGGAGGGGATCATCGTATTTGGCATAGTGCTGCTGCAATCCATGGCCCGTACCCGGCAAGCGCTGGTCATCTCCCTCGCTAAAACCCTGCTGCTGCTGCCGCTTATTTTCCTGCTGCCGCAACTGTGGGGCCGCGATGGGGTGCTGATGGCCCAGCCCGCCACCGTGCTGCTGCTGACCCTGCCGCTCTGCTGGCTGCTGTGGCGCGAGTGGCTGCGCCTGAAAGTGGCCTGCGCGCCAAAAGCCAGGCACCACCCGCAACCGGCCCGCGCGCGCGCCGCCGTCCAGCTGGCCCGTTAAGGCCGCCAATCCCGCGTAGCAATAAAAAACCGGCATCCCTGATGCCGGTTTTTGCTATGTGAGCTGGCCTGCCTGCGCTTATCTACTCAAACCAGCACTGCTGCCCGTACTTATGCCAATACTTCTGGCCTGAGCTGGGCCATCAGCCCGGGGTTGTCGGAGTAATCCACCGGGATCGCTACCACCGCAGGCCCCTCCACCGCCAGCGCGGCCCGCAAGGTGGCGCGCAGCTCATCGGCCGAGCGCACCGCGAAACCGGCCGCCCCGAACGATTCGGCATAGCGTTTGAAATCGATAGGGCCAAAGGAGACGCCGGAGGTACGGCAATACTTCTGCTGCTCCTGCATCGCCACCATGTTGTAGCCGTTATCGACCCAGATGATGTGAACGATATTGCTCTTGAGCCGCACCGCCGTCTCCAGCTCCATGCTCGACTGCATAAAGCTGCCATCCCCCGATACCGAGATCACCTTCTCCCCCGGCCGCACCAGCGCCGCACCGATGGCCCACGGCAGCGCCACTCCCATGGTCTGCTGACCGTTGGAGATAAGCACCTGACGGGCGCGGAAGCTGTAGAGGTAGCGGGCAATCCAGATATGGAAGCTGCCCATGTCGACGCAAAGGGTCATGTCATCGCGCACCAGATCCTGCAGCTCGCGCACGATACGCAGGGGGTGAACCGGATTGCCGTGCAGATCGTCGGCCCGCAACGCCAGTCGCAGCCGCTGCTGGCGTACCCCTTGCAGCAGCCGATCCACCTCGGGGAGACGGATTTTCGGATTGCCCATGATGCGGGTCAGCTGCAACAGGTTGGCGCGGATCGACCCCACCAGCTCGGCGGTCGGGCAGTAGCTGCTGTCGATATCGGCGGGCAGCACGTCGATATGGAGGATGCGCCGCTCCCGATCGCCATTCCACAGCACGGGGTCGTACTCGATGGGGCTGTAGCCGATGCAGATCACCAGATCGGCCCCTGCCAGCAATTGATCCCCCGGCTGGTTGTTGAATAGCCCCACCCGTCCGGCAAAGTCATCGAAGTGGCAGCTGTCCACTACCCCGGCGGCCTGATAGGTGCCGGTTACCGGCAGCCGCGCCTTGTCGAGGAAGGCGCGCACCGCCTCGGCGGTCGAAGGCCGACTCGCCATCAGGCCGAGCAGCACCACCGGATTCTCGGCGCTGCGCAGCAGGGTCAATGCCTGCTCCATGTTCTGCTCATCGGCGCAGCCCGGCTCCGGCACCTCGTGGGGCACCAGCACACTGCCCTGCACCGGCTTATTGATGATGTCCATCGGCAAGCTGACGAACGCCGCCCCCGGCCGTCCCAGCTCGGCGGCGCGAAAGGCGTTGGCCATCACTTCCGAGATCGCCGTCCCGCTGTTGACCTGAGCGCTGAACTTGGTGACCGGACGGCAGAGGTTGACCGTATCCATGCTCTGGTGGGTGAGCTTGAGGCCGTCGGCACGGCGCACCGCACCACCCAGCGCCACCATGGGGTCCCCTTCCGAGGTGGCGGTCGCCAGCCCGGTGATGAGGTTCGAGCAACCGGGGCCCGAGGTGACCAGCGCCACCCCCGCCTTGCCGGTGAGGCGCCCCACGGCAGCCGCCATAAAGGCGGCGTTCGCCTCGTGGCGCACCACTATGGTCTCGATAGGGGAGTCCTCCAGCGCATCAAACACCCGGTCAATCTTGGCACCCGGGATCCCGAACACCTGCTTGACCCCTTGCGCCTCCAGATGGCGTACCACCAGCTCGGCACCGCACTTCCACTGTCTGTTTTCCATGATATTGATCCTTGTATATCAGCCTTCGGCGGCCTGAATGGCGCGATCGAGATCGGCCGGATTGAGATCGGCCTGACGAAAAGCCGGATCCGCTGGCAGGGCAAGATTGAGGTGACGCACCACCGAGAGTCGCAGGGTGCCGTGGGCCATGGTGTAGTCGAGCAGATGGCCGCCCCCCTTGCGATCGGCGGTGATCATGTGCTCGTGAAAGCCCGCCACATTGACCCCCTGCACGAACGGCGGACAGCGAAAGCCCACCAGGGTTCCCGCCACCGCGGCAAAGCGGAACAGCGGTTGCTGTTCGATGGCTTCCAGCATCGGGCGGTAGGGGGGCTCCTGACGCGGTACCGTGCGCACCTTGGCCGTTTCAAACTGGCCGTCGAGGCGCAGGGCGACGAAGACGTTGTCGGAGCCCACCAGCCGATCCACCCACTGGTGGATCTCGTCGCGGCTCAGGGGATGGTCGAAGCGGCGCTCCAGACAGGGGCGAAAGTGGGTCATCACCGCGAAGGGGGTCTTCTGATCGGCGCGGGCGGGACGGGCCGAGCCATCGGAGCGCAGCTGGTGGATCTGGCGCTCGAAGGCGATCAGCTCGCCATCGAGGTGGTTGAAGGTGCCAAGGCCAAAGTCACCGTGGCGCAATAGCTCGCTCATGGTGGTCTCCCCTTCGTAGACCCCTGCCAGCAGGGCGCTCATCAGGGAACTCTGGTAGATCTCGCCACCGTCATGCTGCCTGCGCCAGCGGGAAAACTGCTGGCTCACTTCGAGGGCACAGCTGCACCCGGCACTGTCAGATGTTGCAATATGTTCCATTCGGGTTTCACCTCCACCGTGAATCCTGTTAGCGTTCGGATCCAATGGTGACTTGGTTCACATTTCAACACCAATACGCTGACCCCATGACTTTGAGACTCAATCGATATGGAACTTCGTACGCTCCGCTACTTCATGGCCGTTGTTGAAAAGCAGAATTTCACCCGCGCAGCCGAATCACTCAACATGGCCCAACCGCCGCTGAGCCAGCAGATCCGCAAGCTCGAGGAGACCCTCGGCACCCCGCTACTGCGCCGTTTGACCCGCAGTATCGAGCTGACCGAGGCGGGTGAGAGCCTCTATCGGGATGCGGCGCAGATCCTGGCGCTGGCCGATGGGGCGAAACAGAAGGTAAAGCGGATTGCCCGGGGCGAGCAGGGGGCGCTGCGGATCGGCTTTGCCGGTTCAACCGTGCTCCACCCCGCGGTGCTGACCCTGCTGCACGACTACCGGGAGCGCTACCCCGAGGTGGCCCTCAGCCCGCAGGAGGACACAATGCCAGCGCTGGTGGAGGCGCTGCGCAACGATCGGCTGGATGCCGCCATCTTGCGGCTGCCCTGCCGTGGCAGCGAGGGGTTTACCCATCACCTTATCGATCAGGAGCCACTGCTGATTGCGCTGCCGACCAACCACCCCAAGGCCAGACCGGGCCCCTTGCCACTGGCCAGCCTGAAGGATGAGAGTTTTATTCTGTTCCCCCATGCCATCGGGCCCGGGCTCTATGACGGCATCGTGGCCCTCTGCCGGGAGGCCGGATTCGAGCCGAGACTGGGGCCCGAATGTCCGCTGGTGATCTCCACCGTAGGCATGGTGCAGGCGGGCTTTGGGGTCACTCTGGTGCCAAGCTCGGTGGCGGCGCTGCGCCCGCTCGGGGTCAGTTATCACCCCATTGCAGGCAACGGCATGATGACCAGCATCAGTCTGGCGACACGGCCGCACCCCGGCAGTGCCGTCCTCCGGCACTTTATCTCCCAGATCCGTGTCGCCCAGATACAACAAGGCCTCCCGAAGGAGGCCCTGTTAAACAAGCTTGAATCGACCTGATGGCCGACTTGCCTGATGGTACTGCTTACTTGGCGATACTGTTTACTTAACAGTCACGCGGGCAAACTTGCGTTTGCCAACCTGATAGACGGCAGTACCGGCACCAACCAGTGCCTTGCCATCTTCCAGCTTCTCGCCGTCAACCTTGACCGCGCCCTGCTTGATCATCCGCAGTGCTTCGGAGGTGGTGGCCACCAGATCGGCATCCTTGAGCAGGTTGGCAATGGCCAGCCCTTCACCTTCCAGCGCCAGCTCGACTTCCGGCATTTCGTCCGGCATGGCGTTCTTGGAGAAGCGCTGGGTGAAATCTTCGTGGGCCGCTTCGGCTGCCGCGGCATCGTGGTAGCGGGTGATGATCTCTTTGGCCAGCCAGATCTTCACGTCACGCGGGTTGAGGGTGCCAGCGGCGATGCCTGCCTTGAACTCTTCGATTTCAGCCAGCGGGCGGAAGGAGAGCAGCTCGTAGTAGTTCCACATCAACACGTCGGTGATGGACATGATCTTGCCGAACATCTCGCCCGGGGCATCGTGTACGCCAATGTAGTTGGCAGCGGACTTGGACATCTTCTTGACGCCATCCAGACCCACCAGCAGCGGCATCATCAGTACGCACTGGGCGGCCATGCCGGCATCTTTTTGCAGCTCGCGGCCCATCAGCAGGTTGAACTTCTGATCGGTACCGCCCAGCTCAACGTCCGCCTTCAGCGCAACCGAGTCATAGCCTTGCAGCAGCGGATAGAGGAATTCGTGAATCGCGATGGATTGGCCGCCGGTGTAGCGCTTTTTGAAATCGTCACGCTCCATCATGCGGGCCACGGTCTGCTTGGCCGCCAGCTTGATCATGCCGGTCGCGCCCAGCTCGCCCAGCCAGCTGGAGTTGTACTCGATGCGGGTCTTGGCGGGATCGAGGATCTTGAACGCCTGCTCTGCATAGGTGAGGGCGTTGTGCTTGATCGCCTCTTCGGAGAGCGGCGGACGGGTGCTGTTCTTGCCGGAGGGATCACCCACCATGGCAGTGAAATCGCCGATCAGCAGGATGATCTCGTGACCCAGATCCTGGAAGGTCTTCAGCTTGTTGAGGATCACCGTATGACCCAGGTGAATGTCGGGGGCAGTCGGGTCCATGCCCAACTTGATGCGCAGCGGGCGCCCTTCCTTCAACTTGGCAACAAGTTCTTCTTCAACCAGAATTTCTTCCGCTCCGCGCTTGATCTCGGCTAGCGCCACCTCGAGCTGGGACATTTTTTGACTCTCCAATCACGATTCCACAGGGCCAAACATATTACTGGAATGGCGGGCCAATTGGAAAGGCTGTAAAATCCGTCCATTCTGCCCGATTTCGTCAGCCTCTCATGATCATTTGGAACGCCTTCAACGCTCTTCCCACCTGGCACCGTAAAATGGTGCTGATTTTAAGCATCATGGTGATGATGCTGGCTGCCTGGCCAAGCGAACGGGCGGTTGCCACCCGGGTCGATGACAACAGCGGGGAGCTTGCCGCCGAGTCGCAACCGGATGACGCTGACCTGTTGGCACAAACGACCACCCCGCCCAAGCCGCACTACATCACCAAGCAGGTGAAGGTGCGCCGTGGCGACAACATGGGGGTGATCTTCCAGCGCATTGGCCTGAGCACCACGGATCTGCACCTGATCGACCAGCTCGATGGCAGCGATCCCCTGCGGATGCTGCAACCGGGGCAGGAGCTCACCTTCAAACTCACCGAACACGGCGATCTTCAGAGCCTCTATTACCCCCACAGTCTGGAGCAGGCGCTCAAGGTCAGTCGCAAGGCTGATACGTTTCTCGCCCGCAACCTCAAGATTGCCCTCGACACCCGCGAACAGGTAAGCAAGGGGGAGATCCGCTCCAGCTTCTGGGGCGCTGCGGTGGAAGCGGGGATGACCGAAGATCAGATCATGGACTTGGCCGCCATCTTCGGCTGGGACATCGACTTCGCCCAGGATCTGCAGCCGGGAGACAGCTTCCGGGTGGTCTACGAAGACAAGTTCCGCGACGACGAACGGGTCGCCTCCGGCGATATTCTGGCTGCCGAGTTCGTCAACGACGGCGCTATCTATCGCGCCGTGCTCAACAGAGATGGCAACTACTACACCCCGGAAGGCAAGGCGATGCGCAAGAGCTTCCTGCGGGCGCCGGTCAACTTCAAATACATCAGCTCCAACTTCAACCCGCGCCGCCTCCATCCAGTGACCGGCAAGATCCGCCCCCACAACGGCATCGACTATGTGGCGCCGGTGGGCACCCCCATCATGGCGGCGGGCTCAGGCAGCGTGGTGGCCGCCGGTTACAACCAGTTCAATGGCAACTATGTCTTTATCAAGCATGCCGGCAACTATGTGACCAAGTACCTGCACCTCACCAAGCGCACCGTTAACAAGGGGCAGCGGGTGAAACAGGGGCAGACCATCGGCACCCTGGGGGGCACAGGTCGCGTCACCGGCCCGCACCTGCACTATGAATTTGTGGTGGGCGGCATTCACAAGAACCCGCGCACCCTCACCCTGCCGCAGGCCGAAACCCTGAGCGGGCGCGAGCTGGCCAACTTCAAAAAGCTGGCGATGCCGCAACTGGCCAAGCTCGACAACCCCGAGCTGCAACTGGCCCAGAACAAGCGGGATAGTCGTGGCAGATAATCGCGACAGATAGTCGCGGCAACCAGGCGGGCGGGGTGAAGACCCCATCCGCTTATCTCTCTCCCCTGCCCCTTTCTCGGCAACCCTTAATTGAGGAACAACCATGGCTGAACGCTATATCGGTCTGATGTCGGGGACCAGCATGGACGGGATCGATGCCGTGCTGGTGATGATCGACGGGGATGAGCTGCGGGTCGAAGCGGCCCTCAGCCACCCCTGGCCCACCGCCCGCGAACTGCACGAACTCTGCACCCCGGGCGACAACGAAATCGACCGCATGGGAGTGGCCGACAAGCAAGTGGCAGAGGAATTTGCTGCCGCCACCCACGCGCTGCTGGCCAAGGCGGGCCTCACGCCCGCCGATATTCGCGCCATCGGCAGCCACGGTCAGACCATCCGCCACCGCCCCCAGCTCGGCTTTACCCTGCAGATCGGCAACGCCGCCCTGCTGGCCGCCCTGACCGGCATCGACGTTATCGCTGACTTTCGCACCATGGACATGGCCCTCGGCGGTCAGGGGGCACCGCTGGTGCCCGCCTTCCATCAGGCGCTGTTCGCCAAACCCGGCGCGCTGCGAGTGGTGTTGAACCTCGGCGGCATCGCCAATATCTCGGTGCTGCCGAGCAACGCGGGCGGAGTGTATGGTTTTGATACCGGCCCCGCCAACACCCTGCTCGATGGCTGGTATCGTCGCCATCAGCCCCACGGCGGCAACTACGACGCCGGTGGTAAGTGGGCCGCCAGCGGTCAACTTATCCCGCCGCTGCTCACCAAGCTGCTGGCTCACCCCTACTTCACCGCTCCCGCCCCCAAGAGCACCGGACGGGAGATGTTCACCCTCGCCTGGCTCGATGGCGAGCTGGCAGGCAGTGCCTACGCGCCGGTGGATGTGCAGCGCACCCTGCAGGCGCTCACCTGCCACAGCATCGCCCGCCAGCTGCCTGAGCGGCCCGAAGCGGTCGGTGCCAGCCAACCGAAAGCCGAGCTGTTTGTCTGTGGCGGCGGTGCCCATAACGCCCCGCTGCTGAAGGAGCTGGCCAGCCTGCTGCCTGCATGGCGCATCGCCAGCACCGCCGAGCTGGGGCTGGCCCCCGACTGGGTGGAAGGCGCCGCATTTGCCTGGCTGGCGATGTGCTTTATCCACCGCAAACCGGGCAACCTGCCCGCCGTCACCGGCGCCAGCCGTCCGGCCGTGCTGGGAGCCCTCTATCCCGCGGGATAAACCCTGCCAAGCGCAGCCGTATCGCGCCCCATAGACCAACAACAGCCCCGCTCTGAACAAGAGCGGGGCTGTTGCGTTAGATGGCCCGCAATCTCTTTATCGGATCGGCTATGCGCTCGGGTTTGTGAAAGATCGTCCTGATTGGCTTGTTCACTCTGCCCTACCCCACCATGACAATCGCCCACTATTTTTCTGCCTTTTCCATCACGCAAAATGAGGCCCATATTTTTCTGCTGCAATCTCATGGCATATTTTGTCATATATATGACCAGATAAAACCGACCAACATCCGCAGCGATGCTATGACTATCCAATAATTATCAATCTGTCGCTCATGCAAATAGTTGAATTATATTCCAGCCACATCTTTAGCCGTTGCGACATCAATGGCAGCTAGCATATTTTCACGCTGCAAGATAGATGACTAAAAAAACATAAAGTACATATCTATGCACAATAAAATCGTTTGGTGGCAGCGTGACCCATAGCGTTAACCCTTTATTCACAGCTCTGCTCTGCCGTGGCCTGCGCCCCAACCCCTGCCCTGACAGGGCTGCAGCTCGATGCAGGGCCATTGGCGGGCAAACGGGCGACTATTCAGGGTGAATTGAATAGCAATCACATTAAATTTGCGAGCATTGAGCCATCTCATAGAAATGAAATCACTGGTTTGCAACCCCTGATGGCCACTCATAGAATCGCAGCGTCTGAAATATTCACCCTGTCATCTCCTCTCTTATCCCATTCAGCTATTGAGTGGATCACAAATAATAACCGGGGATGCCGCCGCAGGCACAATAGCCATGGCGTACAACCAGATGGGGTAAACCTGTACCTGAATGAACAACAAATATTAAAAAGAGGCATATCTATGAGTGGCACCATCATCAAGTCGGCAAGAAATACCACCAATGCGCCCCAGGATCTGGGCCCCTGCACCCAAACGGTGGCCTTCTCTCATTACAACAATATCTCCGCCCAGCTGCCGGTCGATCCGGCCACCGGCAAGCTGGTGAGTGGTGATGTCACCGCGCAGGCCAGACAGTGCCTGAGCAACCTCAAGGCGATCATCGAAAGCATCGGCCATGTGATGGACGATATGGTGAAAGCGACCATCTTCCTCAAAGAGATGGCGGATCTGGAGGCGGTCAACGCCGTCTATCGCGAATTCTTCCCGGGTTATCTGCCGACCCGCACCACCCTCGCCGTCGCCGCCCTGCCGCTGGGTGCGCTGGTGCAGATCGATGCCATCATCTCCAACGGCGAAGGCACCTTCCCGCAAGCCCCCTGCGCGCTGGTGAAGCTCGCCCGCAATAGCGACAAGGCGCCGCACAACCCGCTTTCGACCCATACCGTGGCCTTCTCCCACTACAACAATATCGGCGCGCAACTGCCGGTCGAGGCTGCCTCTGGCCAACTGGTCGCCGGTGGTATCAAGGAGCAGGCGGGTCAGTGCCTGCGCAATATCAAAACGGTGCTTGAGAGCATCGACGTGCCGTTTGACGATATCGTCAAAGTGAATATCTACCTGACCAGCCTCGCCGATCTGGAGGCCGTCAACGAGGTCTACACCACCTTCTTCCCCGACTCCGCCATTGCTCGCGCCGTGGCCTATCTGCCCGCCCGCTCGGTGATCAGTGCCGCCGCCCTGCCCATGGGTGCCCGGGTGCAGATGGATGCGGTGATCTCCCACGGTGACGGCACTCCGCCGCAGTTGGTGGAAGACCGTCACAATCTGGTGATCGCTGCCCGCAATACCGACAAGGCACCGCGCAGCCCGCTCCATTGCCAGACTGTCGCCTTCTCCCACTACAACCATCTGACCGCGCAGCTGCCGATCGACCCTGCCACCGGCAAGATCCTGACTGGCTGCATCAAAGAGCAGACCGCCCAGTGCCTCAGTAATATCAAAGCCATCGTCGAGAGCATCGGCCATGTGATGGACGATATCGTCAAGGTCAATATCCAGCTCGGCAACATCGCCGATCTGGATGCGGTCAACGCCGTCTACACCAAATACTTCCCGGCCTATCTGCCGGCACGCACCGTATTCGGGGTAAGCGAACTGCCCACCGGTGCCCTGGTGCAAATTGATGCGGTGATGTCCAACGCGGAAAGCACCCCGCCGCAGGCGTAAGTGTTGCGGTAAATAAAAAAGAGACCGGCTATATGCCGGTCTTTTTTTTGGTAACAGGAAATAGCATTATTTTTATGGCATCCTCTTAAAGAACGCGAACGCCCGATTACGCGTCACTAATCGATCTACTAACTAAATAACTGATCCTAATAGTGCTACACCTTCGCTGTGCCATAGCCATTCCCCGGGAAAGGAGACACGGTATCCATGAAGTGTTTCACTCGGGCCAGCAGGTTGGCCATCCCTCTGCATTGATGAT
>NZ_FKKY02000093.1:0-489 GCF_900079845.1 Aeromonas sp. EERV15
GTCGCGCACGAACGGCACGATCAGCCCGAGGCCGCCGCCCGCGGTGAGCGGGCCGACGAGCCGCCGGGTGAGGCGGGCGTCGAGCGTGCCGCCCGCGGTCAGGCGCTCGTCGGAGCGGTCGACGCCGAACCCGGCGCCGCCGGCGCGGAGCGCGCCGAGGCCGCGAGCTCGTCCGGGCCGAGGAACCTGTCGATCCGCAGGTCCGCGGCCCGCACGCGCTCCGCGCCGGCGCCGTGCACCGCGTCGAACGTCGCGGCGCGCCGGGCCGAGCCGCCCGCCAGGGCGCGCTCGAGGTGAGCGACGAGCGCGCCGACGCTGCTCGTCGGGTCGAGCACGAGGCCCACGGGCACGGTCGCGCCGGAGAGCTCCTCGACGAGGCGGCTGAAGCGCACCGCGGAGAGCGAGTCGCCGCCGAGCTGCGCGAAGCTCTGCGGGCCCCGCGGCTCGACGTCGGCGAGCCCGAGCGTGGCCTCCAGGGCCCTCTTCACC
>NZ_FKKY02000025.1:0-56950 GCF_900079845.1 Aeromonas sp. EERV15
ATCATCAATGCAGAGGGATGGCCAACCTGCTGGCTCGAGTGAAACACTTCATGGATACCGTGTCTCCTTTCCCCGGGAATGGCTATGGCACAGCGAAGGTGTAGCACTATTAGGATCAGTTATTTAGCTGAATAAAAAGCCCTTTCCTTTAAGTCACGGGGAAAGGGCCAGGTTAAAATTCAGCAGCTATTAGTTATGTGGATTCCGCAGGGGACGCCAGATATACATAGACAACTCTTTTGGATTGCTTGATGGTAGAACTCCTGGATCATTCGGCTCATAGCCATAATGATCCATCATTTCAACTAATGAATAGAATTGATGTTCTCCGTTGACGTCTGTGAATGTTCCGTCATATCGCTGAATGAACAACGGATCTCGATTTTCTCCGACTGAACAGACTGGTAAGCTGAATACCATTACCTCCTCATTTTTTGTCTCAGAGAGATATATACAATATCCAATGATAGGGGTTCTTGCGATAATTACTTCATGGTTAGAATTTGGCTTTCCAATTGTATAGCCAAATTCACCATGTTGAGCAGGACTAAAATGTGTAATTTCCATGACAGTTCTCCTAAGTATTAAATAAAGGGGAGCAGTCAAATGAATTTTTGTAAAGACGCTTTTCGTTTCAAAAAGCAGGGTAAATACATAAACCTCACTTGTTAATTAAGTGGGCATGTATTTATTAATTTTATAGTTATTATAACAATGTTCATGCATTCATTATGTTCTGCTTATTCTCTCGTGACGTTGTCGAGAGAGATCTAAAGTTATCACTTTGTATTAATAAAATTCGTGATTCAGATCGGAAATTTTTAAGAAGGTGCCTTAAATATATTTCATCACAGCTTAACTTATACCAGCTTCATTCGGGATCAATAACACGGAGATATATTGGCATAAGTAACTCGTGTACCCAAATGATGCGAGGTTACTGTTATGACACACCACTATGATGATCACCCCGGACAGGGCGATCACATCATCAATCAGGCATTGGCCATTCTGGAAAGCCGACAGCGGCATCTGGGCCATGCCTTCACTCAACCCAAAGCGGCAGCAGACTTCCTTCGGCTCAAGATGGGGGAGTACGAGCGGGAAGTGTTCGCCGTCATGCTGCTCGACAATCAGCATCGGTTACTCGATTTCCAGGAGCTGTTCTTTGGCACCATCAATGCGGGCACTATTCATCCCCGTGAGGTGGTCAAGGCGGCCCTAAACAGAAACGCCGCAGCGGTCATTCTGGCCCACAATCATCCCTCCGGTATGGTCGACCCTTCAGACGCAGACAAAGCGATTACTACTCGTCTCAAGGATCTGCTCGAGATGGTAGACGTGCGAGTACTCGACCACTTTGTGGTGGGACAGCACGACATCGTCTCGTTTGCCGACAGGGGGCTGCTATGACCCCATCCAAACCGCTACAGGCCCTGTTCGCCAAGTTAATCGACCTCCACCCCGATGCCACTGCCCTGACCCTCAACTTCCGCAGCCCCGATTATTCCGCCGACACTGGTGGTTACCGTCCGGTCGAAATTCGTCTGGAGAAACGGGCTGGGAGCTGGGGGATGGCCTATGTCACCGAGTTCACTTACCTCGGTGGCGAGCTGGTCAAGGATCTCGATTTTGACTTCAACGCCGGGCTGGCCTCACAGCTCTGGTGTGGAGAGCGGCCGCTGGCCACCACCATGGACCTCTACCGGCTCTGGGAGAGGAACTTTCTCGACTATCACCGGATGGAGGTCTACCGCCTGAAGATAACCCCTGAGTAATCGTTATGAATGACTTCATGAAAACTTTGCTGCTGGACGCCTTGAAGGCAGCCCTGACGGCGTTCGCGTCTGTCATCGTCAACGCGATGATGGCCCGCTACATGCCGCCACACTTCTACAACATGAACGAAGAGGACTACCCATGAACAAAATGATCCTGACCTCGGTGACTCTGGTTGCCATTGCAGGGGGAACCCTGATGATCCGCCTAATCGCCCGTGACAAGGCTCACGCTGAGGAGCTGGCCAAGGTATTACGGATGCCTGGCGGGGCGACGCGTCATTGAGATCCCCCGGTCGGCACACAGTATGACCATTAGATAAAGCAGCCAGAGTCATCTGGTTGGCTACCCTTGCGGGCCCTCCATCACGGAGCGGCCCGTTTTCATTTGTATCACTGGCACAGGTCAATAGACCAAGGCCATGTGACGCGAGCGAAAGTAGGACTTTTTGCCGGTCACATGGGTTCCTTTGGACCTTTTGACAGGTCGCGTCAGTGTACCTTGCCCTATTGACCAGGAGGAGACCATGGCACTGGTGGGATATGCACGTGTCAGCACTGTGGGGCAGAGCCTGGATGCCCAGCTTCAGGCTCTGGCCGAGTGCAGCAAGATATTCCAGGAGAAAGTGAGCGGGGCCAAGGATGACCGCCCTCAGCTCTCGTTGATGCTGGATTTTGTTCGTGAGGGAGACGTAGTGATGGTGACCAAGCTGGATCGCTTGGCTCGCAACACTCGCCACCTGTTGGAGATCTCGGAGTACCTGCACGCTAAGCGGGTTGCTCTGAGGATTTTGAATCTGGGTATCGATACCTCGACACCGACCGGAAAACTGATGCTGACCATGATCGGTGCCATCGCCACGTTTGAGCGGGAGCTGATGCTGGAGCGTCAGGCAGAAGGGATTGAGCTGGCTAGGAGACGTGGGGTCTACAAGGGCCGCAAGCCGACAGCCATGGCGAAGGGGGATGAGGTGCAGGCGCTCGCAGCAAGAGGGCTCGCCAAGGCTGAAATCGCACGTCGAACGGGGATCAGTCTCTCCAGCGTTCAGCGGATCTTGCGTGGGCTGTCTGGCGAATGAGTGGTTTTGACAACAAGGATAACGACATGGAACAAGAGAAGACGAAACAAGATTCTGGCCGGTTCTTCGAGCAGAGGGAAACTGCATCGACACAGGTCGCGGGCAAGTGGGCACGTTATCGCGATTGGCTAAAGCACTCTGTGCGATTAGAACTTCCATCCAATTCAACCGAGGTCAATAACAACCCCTATCTGCGGGGAGGGATCTGCAGTTATAACGCCTATCTCTCGGGCATGCTGAGGGCTCACCTGTGGGGATTGTGGCTGACGGCACTTCTCGTGCTCGCCTGGCAGTTTCTATTGCCTCGAATGGACCTTGTTATTAACCACGATGCGGGGCTCTGGATCATCATGGGCACGGTTGTAGTTGGGACATTGCACTGGGCCATTCTGGTCTTTATTGGCTATGAGAAACGCCTCCAGGCAGCCGCACTCACAGACCCATTGAGCCGCATGATTGGCGTTGCTATCGTTACGATTACTGCGGCGGGAGTGATTCTTGGCTGGTATCTCAGTATCGAACGGTCGGCATGGTTCGCTCGCTTTGCCGAACATTCGAGAATTAATGCTGAGGTCTATGGACGGGGCTTTGATGTTACGGCCAAGACGGCAGAGCAGTTGTCTTCAATGGGTTACGATTCATGGATATTGGCAGGCCAAGTGATGGTCTACGTTGGCTTGGCTCTACTCTTCTTGATCCCAAGTTACCGCAACAGCGATAACCTTGCAGAGGAGATGAAAGAGGAGATTGGGAAGGTGCAGGGATATCCTACCCAGATCTTGTTATTGTTCCATTTGCTTCTGCTGTTTCCGGCAGTGGCGATTCTGGCCTAGTAGACTTGAAGGAGCTCACATCAGAGCTCCTTTTCTTTAGCAGGTATGCAAGGCATCAAGCCGGTAGCGGTGCTTGGCTCGGCAACCACGGCACCATGATTGTATCCTGGTTACACCAGCCATCCGCCTGAATCCGAACTCTCCTGCTCGATAGAACACATGAACGCCAGCCTGTTCTGAACAGTTCGGGCAGCTTTTGAGTTTCTGCCCATTTTGATGGAACACAACAGAATGATTGAGGGGCTGGCCACAAGAGCACTGGTCGGTCATCGATGAACTCACTTACGGCGGTTGTCGGTTTCTTTGGCTACCCCTTTGAAGGGCTCCCCACCTTGTTTCTGCTCGATAAACTTGCCGCTATCCGTATCGCGTTTCGTCCAGTTCCCGTTAACCGGGTTCTGAACTTGGGTACGGTCGTTGACGGAACCTTGTCGATAGCCTTTGCCTGTGTTCGTAGCCATATGTCACCTCGGGTTTAAGTGAGACCCAAAGTTACCATTAGATTTCATTTTGCTCAATATTGGGTTGATTGTTGAGCTGTCGAGGGAGGGGATGGGGTCTGTAATGAGGTGCTTGCAGGGTACGGGGGAGGGCGGGTAGGATTGGCCTGTTTGTTACCAATTTAAGCATGTCCACTTGATGTGGATGACCGTACTTGCGGCGGATTCTCGCTTGTTGAGGTTTCAGAACACTGTGATGGCAATCAGTTCCATCCCCAAGTGCCTGATTTATTTGGGCTCGCATTGATAACCCGTCGACCTGGTCAGGACCGGAAGGTAGCAGCCAAGGTGGGGGACTCGAGTGCCGGGATGTGGCTGGTAGGGCCACCACTTGTTTCTGCAATTCAATAAGTTACCTTTCTAAAGCCCTTGGTCATCCACTTTGTGTGGACGACAAGGAGCTCATCAATGAATCTCTGGCTCAGTCCCCACGGCATCTGGTATTACCGGAAAGTCACCACGCTCCCCTGTGGTCGTCGTAAAGAGATCAAAAAACCCCTGCATACCCGAGATAAGCTTTGTGCACGCCACAAGGTGACTCAGCTGCTTGCCTGCGTACGTTCCAGACCCAAGCCCATTCAGTTGCCTGCAGACGTCAATGTTGCCCCACATGAGCAATCAGTAGCCCAGCCGATGACTCCGGCGGCCAAACCGCTTGCTCCGCTCCTGTCGGTCCTGAGTGACCGCTATCTGAAAGAGAAGGCCCTCTCTTGGGCACCGAAAGAACTCAGCAACCAGAAGAACTACATCGGCTGCTTCATCAAGGCGCTGGGTGATAGACCGGCTACTGACTATGCGAAAGCGGATGTGGTCAAGTTCAAGGAGGACCTGCTGAACTCCGGCAAGAGTCCGACCACCATCAACAAGTATCTCCAGAAGCTCTCCCTGCTGTTTAACTGGCTGGCTAACCATCAGGAGGGGGTCATCAACCACTTCGCCGGATTGAAGCTGCAGCGAGCCAAGGAGGTGAACTCACGGAGTGGGTACACAGCGGAAGAACGTCGCAAGTTTATCGGGTGGGCTAAGCAGCAAGAGCCCCACCGTAGGTGGATTGCTCTGCTGGGTCTGTTCACCGGAGCTCGTGCCAACGAAATCTGTCAGCTCTATGCCGATGATGTGCAACAGGTTGACGGTATATGGTGCCTGAATATTCGCAGTGGACGGCCAGACCAGAAACTCAAGACGGCCAACAGTGCTCGTCTCGTTCCTCTCCATCGACACCTCCTCCAGAGCGGTTTCATCGAGTTTGTGAAGGAGAGGCGAGGGGGACGCCTCTTCCCTGAACTTCCCCATCGACAGGACGGTTACAGCCACCTGTGGGGGCAGTGGTTTAGCCGCCATCGTCCTGTAGATAAGGACTTCCACAGCCTGCGGCATACCGTGGGGGCAGCACTCAAAGAGCACGGAGTGCCATTGCAGTATGCGGCGGCGATCTTGGGTCACACCAACGGGGCGATCAGCTATGACCGATACGGTGGGGATGTCTCGCTGGATAAGCTCCATGAGGTGATAGAGACCGCCCTCTCATCCTTTTCTGATGCCAGTTAAAAGGGGGAGCCTGCCTAACTGCTGAAATATCGGCAGATCTAAGAACTTTTTCTACGAGATTTCATACAGGAAAAGTTCTATAACTAGCTGAAATTTCAGCAGATTGGCTGCTTGGTTTGGGCCCTTTGCCTTTGTTGGCGGGCAAAACGGGAAAATCAAAAACGGCAGATGTGATTTGGTTTTGTGGTCTTGCATGTCAGCACAAGGGAGAGTGGATTCATTCGTCTTCAATGTGCCCAAGACTATGTCTTTGCATCACATTTCTTCTAACCCAAAGTAGATACTCG
The DNA here is from genome assembly GCF_900079845.1 of Aeromonas sp. EERV15. NCBI lineage: Bacteria > Pseudomonadati > Pseudomonadota > Gammaproteobacteria > Aeromonadales > Aeromonadaceae > Aeromonas > Aeromonas sp. EERV15. Next base: position 6,026 of record NZ_FKKY02000025.1, read on the forward strand.
ACATATCTCCTTGATAGCTTAGTCACCTCGACATGTTTTAGCCTTGGACTGCCTGCCAGCTTATCGAGTCGGGATTTACTAATCATATTGAGCATCATGGAGAGTCGTATGCGTTATGTTGCGTTTGCTGTTGGATTAGCACTTTTTGGTTCGGTTGCTCAGGCTGCAACCCAATACACCGGCGATAAGGTCCAAGGCGTGCCAGTGATCTCGGCCCTGGATGTAGCAGATCTTGCTACAGGTCAGCACCGCTTTATGTTTGAGGGCGTCGAGACCGGAACCGGTCAGCGTTGGTATGTGCCGATCATGGTGGCCAAAGGTGCTGCTGATGGTAAAAAAGTATTGCTGCAGGTAGGCGTACATGGTGACGAGCTCAATGGTGTCCGGATCGTGCAAAAGGCGATGGCACAACTTGATCCGGCCAAGATGAAAGGGAGTGTTATTGGTGTGATTGGCCCCAATCGTTCCGGGCTGGAGCGTGTGTCACGTACTTGGGCGATCTCGACCGATGGTGGCGATGTGATCGATTACAACCGGATCCATCCAGGTAAAGAGGCAGGTAATTCCCCCGAGCGTCAGGCGTGGTTGATGTGGAACAAGATCTACAAAGGGAATGTCGATTTGGCCATCGACTACCACACCCAGTCTACCGGAACTGCGTACCCACTCTTTATCTATGCCGACTATCGCAATGCGGATGTGAAGACCATTGCTGAACTGTTCCCCGCTGACCAAATCAAAAAAGATCCTGGTGAAACCGGCTCGATGGAAACGACGTTTGTTGAGAATGGTATCCCGGCGATAACCGCAGAAGTGGGCGAGCCGCGCGTGTATCAACAGGACATGATAGATCGTGGGTTGCAGGGGGCTTTAAACGTATTAACCCACTACAAGGTGATAGACGGCAAGCTGGGTGCAACCGCCGAGAGCCACAAGGCATATATCGGTAATGAAATGAGCTCGATCCGGGCAACAACGGGTGGTTTTGCCGAGATCCTCGTCAAGTTGGGGGACGATGTGAAACAGGGGCAGAAAGTTGCGTTGCAGCGTAATGCCTTTGGGGATGTGGTGGCTGAATACACAGCGAACATGGACGGCAAAGTGCTCGCAGTGGGCACTGATGCTGTTCGTGAACCTCGTGCGTTACTGGTTCGGATATTGGGGAACAATCCCGCTGAAACCTGCACCAACGGCTGCTGAGTCATAGCGACATCGAATGGGCATCTGGCACAAGTCTGTCGTAGATGAACCCGCAAATGATGCCTGTTGGGCATAACGTGAAAATTAACCAATGAGGGGCCTGCGGGCCCCTCGTTCGGTTAGAGGGGGACGGGTCCAGGTGGAGGCAATCCGCCATCCACCCAAGCCCCTGCCCATGGCATACGGTTTTTGACCCCAACACTGGGCGCTATCCATGACGAGGGTGGGTGTGATTGCGCTGATACAGGCCCCGTGAGACTTGTCTGTTGATCTCGTTGAGCAGGGTTTCTTTATTGATCGGTTTGGTGATGTAGCCATTCATGCCGTGTGACAAGTAGTACTGCTTGGACTCGGGCATGGCATCGGCGGTTAAAGCGATAATGGGGATAGTTGCCCACGGGTGCTGGGAAGTCCGAATGTGTGTGGTTGCTGCCAGGCCATCCATGATGGGCATCTGTACGTCCATCAGCACCAGATCAAAGTCAGCGTCAGCCAGTTTCTCCAGCGCTTCAGCCCCCTGTACGGCAAGGGTGACCTGATGGCCAACCGAGTCGAGCATGGCGCCAATCACCTTGCGGTTGGTGGCATTATCATCCACCAGCAAGATACGGTAGCGCTCTTGATCCGCAGGCTTGGCGGGCAGGCAGACAATGGAGGGGGTGGTGGCTTGCGCTGGCCAGATATAGGTAAATAGGCTGCCTTTTCCCTCTTGGCTTGCCACCGAGATATCTCCGCCCATCAGTCGTGCCAGGTTGCGTGATATTTCAAGGCCCAAACCGGAGCCACCATATTGACGAGTAATAGACACATCTGCCTGAGCAAATCGCTGAAACAGGTTTTGCAGCTGGTACTTGCTCATACCAATGCCGGTATCCTGGATCGCTACCCGTATGGAGTAATGTTCCTGCTCCAGCCTGGTGCTATCAATATGGATGTTGACTTCGCCCTGATGGGTGAATTTGATGGCATTACTGAGCAGATTAAACAGGATCTGGCGTACTCTGAGCGGGTCGATCATCAACCATTCGGGGGTATCGTCGGCAATGGTGAGGGTGAGGGTGATCCCTTTTTCATTGCAGCTGCTTTGTAGCAATGCGCGAATATCTTCCAGCAGTTGTGGCAGGTGATGGGGGGTGAGCTGCAGCTCTATCTTGCCTTCTTCCAGTTTTGAGATATCCAGAATGTCGTTGAGCAGGCCGAGCAAGTGGTTGGCAGACTCGCGTGCTGTCTCAAGGTAATCCCGTTCCCGGGGGGCCATATCGCGATCGGCCAGCAGAGAAAGCATCCCGAGAATGCCATTCATCGGGGTGCGGATCTCATGGCTCATATTGGCCAAAAAGCTGCTTTTGGCTCGGGTGCCCGCCTCTGCCTCGCGGGTAGCCCGCGTCAGCTTATCATTGAGCTGCTGCATCAGTTTGTGTTGCTTCGACGAGATATTCATCTGCCGCGAGATTAACAAGGCCAGTATGAACAGCAGGGAAAATTGCAGGGCGGCGATCAGGGTGGTGGTGATGATCTGCTGTCTGACATCGTCACGACGCGCTACGTCAAACAGGGTGGCCTGTTGATTCACCTCCAGGGTCAGTTGATGCAACAAGGGAAGCAACAGCGCCAGTTGCTGATGTAATTGCTGATGAGCGGCAGGCCCTAACGGTTCAGCCCCTTCCGGCCCCAGCCAGCGATCGGCCAGCGCAATATAGTGGCGGATCCCCGTGCTGGCTTGCTGGTAGATCGCGGTTTGCTGTAGCAGCGAGCGATCCTTGCTCTGCAGAATAAGGTCCATGCGGCTCACCAAAATATCGTATCTGAGTTGATATTTGGCTTGCGGCTCATGGCGTAGCGAATTTTGAAAGCGCAGGGCTTCGTTGTAGAGCTGGAAGTAGTTCCACATCACATTATCTTCACCCTGGCTGGTGCTGCGCTGCAGATCCTGAAATTGCCGATATTGAATCGTGCCAATACCGGCAAAGGCGAGCAGCAATACGCACAGCACCACCGCCAGAAAACGCTGACTCGCCGCCAGGGATCGCATGGTGGGACCTACTCGACCTTGATCTGGCTGATCTGCCAGATGGCGCGACCGTAATAGAGCTTGTTGCGCAGCTCCGGATACTGATCGAATGGATAGATGAGAAATAGTGGGCCTTTATCGCGGATCGAGAGCGGTTTGCCATCGATGGTGCGGGCGAGGATCACCTGGTATTGCGCGGCATCACTGGCGGGCACCTGCACCGAGTAGTCGTTGAGTGCGGTGATGGTGAGTTGCGTGCCATTTGCTCCGACCTTGGCCAGAACGTCTTGCAGCCGCGGGCCGCGAAACGTCTTGGCCTTGTCATACCAGGGGGTATGGGTGTTGATTTCATACTGGGGCAACTGGTCCAGCATGGCGCTATCCCACAGATAAAACGTGTGATGAGTGGGGCTTTCGATCGCTCCCTCTACCTTGAGCAACGCATCTTCAAGGGACGGGGCGGCTTGTGTGATGCCGCAGAGGGCGCCCAGCAGTGGTGCGATATAAAGGCCTAGTCTCATAACATCCTCCTTGAACCTGTTCGATGATGACACGCAGAACAACCACTGTTGCTCCCGGTAACAGGAGGCAAGCAAAACTTGGGCCGAGTTACATATCACGTGTATCACCGCATTTTTAAGGCGAGTTCAGTCTATCTGTGGTCTTTGGTGACAGTTGTCGTTGCAGTTTGCAAGGAAATACGCAGTCTTGTTGCAAATTGGTAACTGAAATTGGGTTTGAATGTGTAAAGAGTAGGGTGGGGGGAGTACCATATGGAGAGCATGACGGGCTATCCGGTCGACTAATCTGGACTCGGCATAACACTTGCAACACGACAGCTGCAACGTGGCGGGTGCGATGACAGTGAACAGTCCGGGATATAGACAAGGAGTTAACCATGGAAAGTATGACTTACACCCTTAATGACACTCAGGTTGTGGTACTGGAAAATGAGTTCGATGCGATGGCGGTCAGTGCGTTGCGTCCGTTGTTCGAGGAGCTGGCTACCTATCATGGCAATGTGTTGGCAGATATCAGCGATGTGCACTTTATCGACTCGTCAGGGATCGGGGCATTGGTTTTTCTCTATAAAAGACTGATTATGAACGGGCATCAGATGGCCCTTGTTTGTGGGCCAGGTCAACCCCACGACCTGTTGGAAATGTTACATATAGACAGGGTGATCCCTTGTCATGACACGCTCAAAACCTATATGCGTGCTCGTAACATGATGGCGGCCGCATCATGAAACGATGGGGGCTATTGCTGTCATCTATCATGCTGTCGGGTTGTACTCAGTGGCCACCTGCGGGTTATGGCGGACTGGCCGAGGTAAGACCGACGCGTATTCCGGTGAATGAGGATGAACGAAAAGTCTGGTCTCGTTATGATGAGGCTCAGAAGACCCTTGATTCGCAGATTGTGCAGTTACAGCAATCTCATCTAAGGGAGTGTATGCCTGCTGAGCTTAAACAATTACAATCACAACGCATTGATATCGAACGGGATATGCATGGTCGGCTCTGGTCTGAGGTCGGTTGGCGTCAGACAGTGTTGGCACAGTCACTACAAAAAGTACGTTTGCGGCTGCAACAAACCACCGTTGCGGGCTGTAGCACTGATTGGTCAGGGCTCCCCTTGCGACAATGGGGGCAAACGTAACAGACAAAAAGGATGTCTATGAAACGGGGCGCTATCGAAGGATTGATCGGTTTTTTCTTGCTGCTATTTACTAGCCCGTTACTGGCTTCCTCCTTACTCGCTCCCGGTGATCGGTTGGCCATCGTGCAACCCGGTGAGCCTGCCTTTGATCAGCCTTTCCAGATCAACAAGCAAGGGGAGATTACGCTACCTGAAGTTGGCACTGTGGTAGTGGGGGGGAAGACTCTGCCACAGGCAGATGAGCTGATCCGCAGCGCCCTCACACCGGTTTACAACAACCTCTCTCAATTGACCGTCACCTTGCTGGAGAAGCGGCTGCTGATCAGCGTGATGGGCTATGTCAAAAAACCCGGCAGTTATGATTTGGCCCCTGATGGCAACGTACAGATGGCCCTCGATGCCGCTGGCGGTCTGGTCCCTGGGGCCCAGCTCAACAATATGCAAGTGCGCCGTGGCAGCACGGTCTCGAGTTTTGACTACAAGCGTTATCTCGATACCGGCGATGCCAGCGTGTTGCCGCCGCTGCAATCCCTTGATGTGGTGTTTGTGCCCGCATCCCCGTTGATCGGCAACGTACAGATCGATTTTGATGCGGCGACCCTGGCGGCTGGCGGGGATGGCGATACTGGCAAGGCGATCAAGGTGTTTGGGGAGGTCAACAGCCCCGGTGCCTTCAGTTTCAAGAGTGGCAACTCCATCGTGGATCTGCTGATGCGGGCCGGTGGGGTGACCCGTTTTGCCGGGGTGGAGCGGATCCGGGTGATCAATGGCGATGCCCCCGAGCTGTTCGATCTCAAAGCCTATCTCGACTCCGGCAACAACAAGCTGCTGCCCAATCTGGCACCGGGCGCCACCATCTTCGTGCCCAAGGATGAAGAGCAGATAAAACGGGGTGCCCGCACCATCTACATCATGGGCGAGGTGTTCAAGCCCGGCGCCTATGAGGGGCGGGAAGGGGACTCCTTCCTCGATATACTGGCCAATGCCGGTGGCCCGACCCGCTATGCCGAGAGTCGCCAAATCCGCTTGCTGCGCACCGATGGCAGTGTGGAGCCCATTGATCTGCAGGCCTATACCGAGGGCCTCCAAAAGGCATTGCCACAAATAAAACCCGGTGACGCGATCTTTGTGCCAGAGAAGACCGACATTAACGAGAAGTCCTGGTTAAAGGTGGCGCCCGGACGGGCGGTGATGGTGATGGGGGCGGTGCGTATCCCGGGTCGTTATGAATGGTCTGATGAGATGTCGCTGCTGGATCTGATAGCTCACGCCGGTGGCCCCAGCGAGCGGGCCGATATCGCTAAAGTCCAGATCCTCACCTCCGAGGGGGGCCAGGCCACGCCGACCCTGTTTGATCTCGACAAGTTTCTCCATCAGGGGGGGGCGCTGGCCAGCCTGCCCCGGATCCGTGCGGGTTTTACCATCATGATCCCCGAGCTGCCCACCGATCCCAGCGATAACAAATCTCAATGGGTGCGCCAGTCACCGGACAGCTCCATCTATATCTTCGGCCAGGTCGGCGCGCCGGGGCGTTATGCCTTTAATGACCAGCTGGGGTTCATCGATATCTTGTCGGCTGCCGATGGGCCAACGGCGGCCGCTGATCTGCGCAATGTGCGCATTGCCCACCGCAATGGCAGCACGGCGCGGGTCAGCAAGCTCGACCTTGCCATGTACTTTGAAACCGGTGATGAAACCTTGCTGCCCAAGGTGATGCCGGGCGACTCCATTTATCTGCCAGAGAAGAATCGCCCCTGGCTGGATGAACCCAAGGAGAACACCATTCGGGTACTGGGGGCGATTGCCCGCCCCGGTCGCTACCGCTTTGACTCTTCCATGACCCTGCTGGATCTGCTGGCTGAGGCCGGTGGCCCGACCAACACCGCCTATATCAAGAAGATCGTGGTGATCAACATGGCCACCAGCGGGCAGGGGGATCAGGCCCGCAGCTTTGATCTCGATGGCTTTGCCAAAGAACCCGACTTTAGTCAGTTGCCGGTGTTGCGGGCGGGGGACACCGTCTTTATCCCTGACAGCAAGAGCAGCAACTGGGCGATTTTCATGGATGGGATGCGGGATATTCTCACCACGATTTCGGTGGTGGCGCTGGTCGGGACCCTTTGATATGAGCATCCCCATTCAATATCTCGAGCTGGAGTCGCTCTACGCGGCGACTCTCGCACGGGGAATACGCTCGCTGGCCATTACCTCTGCCGAAGGGGGGGAAGGGGTCAGTTCTATCTGCGATGCGCTAGCCAGACGAGCAGAAGCCGATGGACTTCGCACCCTGCTGGTGGATCTCAATCTTTATCACCCGGGGCGTGCGACGGCGCTCGCCTGGGGGCCCAACGATGTGCCCGAGCCGGTAGCGCATGGTCGTTCACTCTCACTGTTGCCTGCACCCGGTAAAGATTTGATGGCGTTTCGCAACAAAGATACCTTGCGCCAACTGCTGCAGCGCTGGTTCGAACATTACGATGTGGTGATCTTCGATACCTCCCCCCTTAATGCCCTCAATCGGGGCAACATTCCTGCCGATCAGGTGTGTGGCGCCTGTGACGGGGCGTTGCTGGTGGTGTTGGCCGGGGTCACTCCGACCAGCTCCGTGCAGAGTGCGGTGGATAAACTCACGCGGGCCGACGCCAATCTGGTGGGGGCGGTTTATAACGACAAGCTCAATCCGGGCCTGGCCAGCGAGATCCTGCGGGAACTCAACCGGCTGCCCAGTAACCGGGTGACCGAATGGCTTAAACGCTGGTGTCGTCGCAGTTCGCTACTTAACTTCCGGATCTGATCGGGTGCAGTAGGAGCGGGTGGCGAGTGTGTCTGGAGATGGCTGATGGATAGCGTGTATGGATGATTGGTTGCGATCTGCCCCTGCCAGTTTGCAAGCGGTACGTGAACTGCGCCACCGGCTGGCACAAGGGTTGTCCCTGTTTCAGGTATCCCAGCAGGAGCAAGCCAACTGGCTGCTCTGTTTCAGTGAACTGGCGACCAATATTGTCCGCCATGCCATGCCGCCTGCCACTCAGCTGTGGCTCACCCTGAAACAAGACGAGCAGGGCTTGATCCTGTTGTTGGAGGACGATGGCGGGCCCCAGCCCACCCTTAGCGCTATGCCGTTACCCGATGAGCTGCAAGAGGGAGGCTATGGACTCGCCCTGGTGCACCAGCTGTTTGCCGAGGTGCGCTTTGCCCGCGAGGGGGAGCGCAATCGGGTCACCCTGCGCCCTCATGCGGTGATCAAGGCGTTACCCGTGATTGCCGTCATTGATGATGACAAGGTGATGCGCGCCCTGCTCACTGCTTATCTGCAGGAGCACTACCGGGTCGAATCCTATGCAGATCCCGACGCGGCCTTGCAGGTATTGGGAAGACAGCCGCCCGCCATAGTGCTGTCCGATATCGAGATGGAAGGTATCGACGGTTTTGCGCTGCGTCAGCAGCTGATGAAAGATCCCAAGATGAAGGGGGTTCCCTTTATTTTTCTCACCGGCCATCAGGATCAATGGACCAAGAGTCGTGCCGGTGCCTTGGGTATCGACGATTTTCTGGTCAAACCCATCACCAAGCAGGACTTGTTGATGGCGGTTTCGCGGGTGCTGCAACGCTCGCTGCAGCTCAAATCGCAATGGGGCGAGCAGCTTGATCAGCGGATGACCTCGGCGCTGCGTCCGTTATTGCCCGCCACCTCGATAAACGGATACCCGCTGGCGTTGCAAACCCGCGCGGCCACCGTGGGGGGCGGGGACTTTCTACTGGTCAAAGATCGGGTGCTGTGGCTTGGGGATGTGATGGGCCACGATGCGGAAGCCAAGTTTTTTGCCCATGCCTATGCCGGTTATTTGCGTGGTTTGCTGACCGCGCACGATCTGGAGCGCGCCCCCGCACGCTTGCTGACCATTTTGTCCAACGCGGTCCACAGTGATCCCTTGCTGGGGGCCACCCTGCTTACCACCTTGTGTATCGAGCTGGGTGACGAGGGGCGGGTGCAGTGGGCCAGTGCCGGTCATCCTGCCCCCTGGCTGATCGGGCCGGGCTCGGTGCGTCAGGTCGGGGTGACAGGCCCCTTGCCCGGTTTGCGCCCGGATCCCCATTTTGTGACCAATCAGCGTCAGCTTAAACCGGGAGAGCGCTTGCTGTTCTGGACCGACGGCTTGCTCGATAGCCGTGATGCCACCGAGCGTCAGCAGTGGGAAGATCAATTGCGGACATTGTGCCTGACGCCCGAGCCGAGCCTGGAGCGGCTGGCCCAGCGTATTGCCAACTGGTTTGATGAGCGGGCCGAGGGGGCCGCGCTGGATGATATGACCCTGTTACTGCTCGCTTATCCCGCCGCCTGATCCTGCCCTTCCTTGGTGTTGCTGGCCCGCTCTATGCATATCTACAGCAGTACGCAGTCGCCATGTTGCACATGGCGTGGAGCCACACGAGGAGGGCGCTTATGTTACCAACACAGCCGATCTTGCTTGCCATCGATGCCCGTCAAGTAGGCGGGATCGAGGTGCACATTACCCATTTGGCGCGCGATCTGCTGAGCAGGGGCCTCAACCCGACCATAGTGCTGGTGAGCAACCACGGAATGACCCCCTTTATTGCGCTGCTCAAGCAGCAGGAGCTGCCTTATAAGGTCTGTCGCAACAGCCGTGATTTTGTGCAGACGTTGGCGAGCCAATCCGGTGATGTGCTGGTTCACACCCATGGTTACAAGGCCGGGATCCTCGGTCGTCTGACCGCCTGGTGCAGCGGAAAATCAGTAGTCTCCACCTTTCACAGTGGTGATGAGGGGCAGGGGTTACTGAAGTTTTACAGCTGGCTGGATCGGGTCACCGCGGGTTTTGCGACCTGTATTGCAGTGAGTGAGGCGATTGCTCGCAGATTGCCAGTGCCGAGCACGGTGATCAGCAACTTCGTGCCGATGCCTGCGTTGCCGGCATCGGTGCAAGGCAATCGCATCGCGTTTGTTGGCAGACTGTCAGCTGAAAAGGGGCCTGCGAGCTTTTGCCAGTTGGCGGCGCTTTGTCCCGATGGCGAATTTCATCTCTACGGTGATGGGCCATTGAAAGATACCTTGTGGCAGCAATATGGTGACCGTGTGCAGCTCCACGGTTTTCGGCAAATGGCCAACGAGTGGCACCATATTGATCTGCTCTGTATCACCTCCCGGTTTGAGGGGTTGCCGCTGGTGGCGCTGGAGGCGATGGCCCACGGTATTCCGGTCTGTACCTTTGCGGTGGGTGGCCTGGTGCAGCTGATTGATAACAAGTCCAATGGCTGGCTGGTGGAGCCCGGCCATGTGCACGACATGGCTGAACTGGTCAATTATTGGCTGCGCAGTGATGAGGTGGTGCGTGGCAGGATGAGTCAGGCGGCACGCAGAACCATAGCGCGCGGTTACAGCGTCAATCACAGAGTGAGTGATATTCTGGCGCTCTATCCCCTCTAACCAGCCCGTGAGATTGACCAATGCGAGTGGCCTGGCCACTCGCTTTTTTATGGGCAATAGGTCATGAGTCATGAGCGTGCGCAGCGATCTTGATTGGCTGGCGTCTTAACGGGCTGTCACCTGCGGTAAAGGGTGGTTACCGGAAGGTGCCATCGCGCTTGATCCGCCGTGTGTAACCGCAGAAGTGCGCAGTCTCAAAAGTGTGCCGCCGCAGCGTGGCGAAGGCCCACCACCTCTACCGCGCCCCCGATTGAGGGTGCTGTGGTATCGAGGGTAGAGGGCTATTTAGGGATTCCTTTGGCGGGTGCTTTGCACTGCCGCTGATTGATGGTGGCGCAGTGGCATCGAGGGTAGCGAGCCATTCGCCCCTTGGTGGAGGCTGTGCTGGCAAGGGGCTGACACCATAGCGCTACATGGTTGCGAGGGGATCAAGAAAAAGGCCATTGCATCAGCAATGGCCAGCGCTATCTGGTTGGGATGTGGTGGCTGGTGGGGATCGTGAATCCACCAGTAGGTTGGGGCTCAGCGGCCCTTCTTGCCGACCATGATGGCAATGGTCTTGCCGATGATCTGGAGGTCTTGCACCAGCCAGCGCCACGGGTGGAGCAGGGCGACCGAGTAGGCCAGATCAAAGGCCAGCTTGCTGCGCACGTCATCGAGTGACTCATCATAGCCCTGATTGACCTGCGCCAATCCGGTAATGCCGGGGGCCACTTCATAGGTGCGTTCGATAAAGAACGGCACCGCATCTTCAAGCCGGTTGGCGATGCCGGGGCGTTCTGGCCGGGGGCCAATCAGCGACATCTCCCCCTTGAGCACATTGAGAAATTGCGGCAGCTCATCGAGCCGGGTTTTACGCAGAAAATCGCCGCTTCGGGTGATACGGCTATCCCCTTTACCACACCAGACCGGGCCTGTCCCCGCCTCGGCATCAGCCCGCATGGTGCGAAACTTGATCATAAAAAACAGCTCGGTATGGCTGGCGTGGCTGCGGCCAATCCGTAATTGGCGAAAGAACACCGGACCCGGACTATCGAGGCGGATAGCCAGCATGATCAGGGGCCACAGCGGCAGTGTCAGCAACAAGCCAAGGGATGCACCAGCCAGATCCATGATGCGTTTGACCACCAGGGTCACTGTCGGGATGGGGTGTTTCATGCTGCTCTCTCCTGAGTGGTGGAACGGATCAGTGTGCGCAAGCCGTAGTGGAGGGTGCCAATGCCGTTGTACCAATGGCCAAGCACCAGATAGTGGATAGTGCGAAGCGGGCCGGGCCAGCGGTAATTTGGGGTCAGCTGGATCAGTCCCACCAGGGCATAGCCCAGTAGTTGTGCGGCAAGTACGGCGCCAAAAAAGGCAGATGCAGTAGCCAGAGGGATAGCGCACAGCCACAGCAGCATCAGGCACAGGGGCATCAATACCCGAAGCCCTTTGCCACTGGCAAAATTAAAAGCCACCCAACCAAATTTGGGGTGCAGCAGCGGCAGCAGACGCAGCAGTTGCTGGGTATTGCCAGCCCCGATCCGCTTGCGCCGCACCGCCTCAAGGGCGGCATCAGATACTTCCAGCTCCAGTGCAGCGCAGCGATTGTCATAGACCGCCTTGTAACCCTTGGCGATGGCCTGCATCGGCAGGATGAAATCGTCGTTGATGGTATCGCTCGCCAGCGGAGTCAGGCAGTGGCTGCGGATCACATAGAAAGCACCATGGGCGCCCAGCATGCTGCCGAGGGCCGACTCGCACAGCTTGATCTGGCTCTGATAGCGCCAGTAGTGCTCTTCACCCTCGGAACCCGCTTGCCAGAACCGGTAGGCTTCGCCCACCACCCCCACCTTGGGATCTTGAAAATGGGCGGCGGCCAGCAGCAGGCTATCGATGGGGAGCAGGGCAGAGACATCGCTCAGGGCCACCAAATCGCTCTTGACCAGCGCCATGGCATCGTTGAGTACCGCGACCTTGCCGCGATTGAGGTCGTGATTAAACAGCCGGATCTGCAAATGCTGCAGGGCCGGATCCCCGAGTTGGAGCAGGGCAATCGGATAGCTATCGTCGCTGCAGCCATCGAAATGCACATGTACCCACAGCTTGTCGGCGGGGTAATCGAGGCTGGCGAGGTTTTGCAGTTTGGCCGCGATGGTCGCCGCCTCGTTATAGACCGGCATCAGCAGGGTGATGGTGGGGAGCGTCCCATCGCCATGGCTGTTGTTAAGGCCACGGGTCATAGGTTGCGGATGCGGGGTGATCTGACGAGCCCGCTGACCAAAATATTTGAGCAGCAGGGGGTAGCCAACATGGTGGTAGACCACCAGCGCTGCACAGAGCCAAAACGCCATCATGTACCACTCCATGGGATGCTCCTTTAATCCGGTAGCCGTCTGCTTAACGGCGGTAAAGTGCCTGATAGGCCTGCGCCATCTGGCTCAGGCTGCCTTGCTGGCAGACAAACTCGCGGGTGACTGCGCGCAGGCTACTGGAGTTGAGCAACCCCTGTGCCAGAAGTTGCGCCAACAGCTGCGGGTCTCGTTTATCGAACAGATAGCCGCTGGCCGGACAGACTATCTCGACCGCCGCGCCAACGGCACTCATCACCACAGGGACGCCGCAGGCCTGGGCCTCCAGCACACAGAGCGGCATCCCTTCTGCCAGTGACGGCAAGCAGAACAGATCCAGCCCCTGATAAAAGCGCGGCATCTGCTCAACCAGCCCGAGGAAGTGCACGCGATGGGCAATGGCTAACTCTTGGCACTGCTGCTGCAATGCATTTTGCAAACTGCCGACCCCTGCCAATGCAAGATGCACCTCTTCCGGCAAGGCGCTGAGCGCCTCCAGCAGCAAGCTATGGCCCTTGACCGATTCGAGGCGCGCGGCGCACCCAATCAATTTGACCCCTTGCGGCAGCCCCATCTCCTGACGGGCGAGGGCGGCATTGCCCAGGGTAAAGCGCTGTTCATCGATGCCATTCGGGATCACCTGTGCGGACAACTGCCCCAGCTTGGCCTGCAGCTGGTTGGCCACCGGGGTCGCATCCGCCACCAGGGTCGGCCTGAAGGTGCGCAGCCCCAGACTGGCCAGGGTACGTTGATGAGGGTCATCGAGATACCAGGCGTCATGTTCGGTGTGCACCAGGGTTGTCACTTGCGCCAAGCGACTGGCCAAGCCGCCATAGAGCAGGGGGCCAAGATGGTGGGTATGCACCGCCCCCGGTTTGAGTTGCCGTAGCAAGCGGGTCAGCCGCCCGAGGGTGGTCAGGGACCAACCGGCCGGTTTGGCCAGACAGTGGATCCGCGTGGCGAACGGGCGCAGGGCCGGCCATGCCGCCAATACCGCCGCCTTGTCCCCCTCAAGGGAGATGATATGCATCGGTTGGTGGCCCGCATTGGCCTGGGTCAGGTTGAGCACCATGGTCTCCAGCCCACCGGGCTGCAGGTGCTGAACGATTTGCACCACCGCCGGTTGGCGCTCTGATGGGATTAGGGGATCGGACGATGGCAGCATGGTGAGCACTCCTGCACAGGGAGGGGGCGCGGCCCCGGACCACCGGTTAATGCGAATCTTGTACCACTCTTGCCGTTCGCTAAGTCAGTGCCCGGCAATCACGGGAGCTAAACGGTGCTGGCACCGGCCTTGCACTGGCACCAGCCTTGCATAGGCATGACAGCCCTACCTGCTTCATCGGGAGTGATGTCATGCCAGTCCAGTTCTATTACAACCTCTACCTCATCTTGTTTGCAGCCTGGCGCCGTCGTTATCTGCTGGTGATCCCGGTGCTGGTGATGCCGCTGGTCGGCGGTGCCATTGGTTGGCTCACCCCCAAGGAGTATGAGAGTCGCACCACCTTTATGGTGCCGCAAGATGCCAACCAGACCCCGACCCTCAAGGATCTGATCACCCAGGAGAGCCTCAAAGATCGCTTTGCGGTGCTCGAAGCCCTGCTGCGCAGCCGCTATGTGCTCGATGGGGTGGCGCGGGATCGCGGCCTGGTCAATGACGAGACCCCACCGGTCAAGCGCGATGCCATCATGGACTGGCTGTCAGGGGCTGTCTCATTGCGGCTGATCGGGGACGAGGTGATTGAAATCAAGGTCAGGGCCGATTCGGCCGCCAACAGTGCCGGTCTGCTGGAGGCGATCTCACGGCGTTTCTTTTTCAACTTGCTCAGTAAGGGGCGCCAGTCAGCGGAATCCTCCGAGCGTTTTTTGCAAAGCCAGCTCGACAGCCGCCGTGGCGAATTGCAAGGGGCTGAGCAGCTGCTGGCCGACTTCAAACGGGAACATGCCAGCGCCTTGCCCCAGCAACAGAGTGCCAACGTCGCCCGGCTCTATGGTTTACAAGAGCGTTATGCCGAGAGCCTGATCCTCTTGCAGCAGGCCAGGGCCCGGGTCGATCAGCTATCGCTGGGGCAGGAGAGTCAGCTGGCCCGCCAACTGGATGAGAAGCTGCAGCTGATGCGCACCGAGCTGGTGCTGCTGCGGGCCCGCTACAGCGAGGAACACAGCAAGGTGCAGAGTCTGCGCTATCAGATTGACCAGTTGCAGCAGGAGTTTGAGCAGCTCAAATCCCAGCCGGATATGGCGCAGGGGCCCGAGTGGCAGCTGGCCCAGACGCAGCTGACTGATGCGCAGCAAAACGCCACAGGCTTGAAGACCCAGCTGGATGGACTGGACAAGGTGGTCGACTCCCAGGGCGATACCGAACGTCAGCTCGCCGAGCTGGAGCGGGATCTGGCGGTCAAGCGCACCCTCTATCAGGACTTGTTGCTGCGTTATGAGAAGGCCAAAGTGACCGGTGATCTGGGTAACTTTGAACAAGCTGCGCGGATCAAGGTGATCGACAAGCCGTTCGCCCCGAGCAAACCGAGCAACTACCCGCTGTGGCTATTTGTGCTGGCCGGGGTGATTGGCGGGCTGGGGTTGGGCGGCGGGTTGGCCCTGCTGACCGAGTTGGCGGATACCAGCTTGCGCCGCAGTGATCGACTGGCTTCCCTGATCAAGGCGCCGGTGCTAAGCCGGATCCCCTACTGTGAGCCGGTGCCGGACTATCCAGCCAACAGTTATCAGGCGCTGGATGGCCAGGTGCTGCCCTTGGCGCCCGAGCCGGGTTGATCGCCGTAAAACTGGCTACCAGCCTGAACCTGGATATTTCTATAAGGCCTCGTGATGAGGCCTTTTTTTTCGGTCGCAGTGAAATATATCACACCATCCATATTAAATTTGCTCTCTTGTGCTATCTGATATAATAGGGTTATATTTAATTTTCGTGACTGTGATTTTCATTAGTGGCGCGGCTGAAGTTAGTAAAGGGGGCGGTAGTATTTATATCAATCACAGCTGGGGTGGTAAGTTTTTTATAAAATATTTCTCTGCATGGGCAATGTATGATATCTTAGTTTCATATGGAGTCCATTACTAGCAAATTAATAGCAAGCCAAATCTAATCGCATTCTAAATGTCGTGTTAGAGTATGTGGAATAATTAAACAATGAAATATGTGAGTAGTTCACAAACTGAACGCTTAGGGGTTCAAATTGTCGGTTTATTGTTCGAAAAGTGTGGGTGCATTTTTCGCGAACAATCAATTGTCGATTGTGGTATCGATGCTCAAATTGAAATTGTTAATGACAATTACGCATCAGGAAAATTAATTGCGTTGCAAATAAAATCTGGGGGTTCTTGGTTTAAAGAAAAAATGAAGGACGGCTATGTTTTTCGTGGAGACAGAGAGCATCTTGATTATTGGCTTAGTCATTCATTACCAGTTGTAATCGTTCTATGTGATACGGACAAAGGTACCGCTTATTGGCAAGCGATAAGCAAATACACGGTTGTATATACAGGGAAGGGGTGGAAAGTAATAGTGCCTTTTCAGCAACAGATAAATGTTGGTATGAACAGCGACTTACGTCGTCTTGTGAATCAAGTCGAAATTATTCCAGATTACACGATTACTAAAATCTCAGATATTAGTCACGGCGCAGCCAAAAGATACTCGGCACGAGTAGTATTGTCAAAAGAGCATAGTCAATCAGAACTAATAAAAATAATCTCATCACTAACTAAAGAGATAAGGGTTTGTGAGTATCACCGAAGCTCTTTAACAAGGGTTGCTTGGCGAAATAAGCCTGCAGACGTTGTCTGGTTGTTTTTTTATCCGACGTCTCAAGATGAACGAAATAACAACTATCTATGTAAATCCGAATGGATCAATAGTGAGCTTGAAGAGACATTCCGTCCTTTTCCTCAAAATGGTCAAGATATTGGTGATGGCGTCAATGTTGAATGGAATGCTATGTATTTATCAACAGCTAAATATAACCATAAAAATGAAATTCCAAAAGAGTCATTTGT
Organism: Aeromonas sp. EERV15; assembly: GCF_900079845.1. Taxonomy (NCBI): domain Bacteria; kingdom Pseudomonadati; phylum Pseudomonadota; class Gammaproteobacteria; order Aeromonadales; family Aeromonadaceae; genus Aeromonas; species Aeromonas sp. EERV15. The sequence goes on from NZ_FKKY02000025.1 coordinate 22,689, forward strand.
ACAGTTTGTCGAAGAGTCGTTGGCTCAATCAGTGATGTTATTTTCAGCGTTAGAGCGAAAGTTTATACAGTTCTCAGATTCTGAAATATCGTTTGATGATTTGTGTAGGTTTATTAATGCCAACAAGTCTAAATCCCATGATATTTATCAAGGTGGATTATCCATTGGATTGTCATCTTATGAGTGCAAAGAAGTATCAATAAAGTTTCAAAATATGATTGCTCATTTAGATAACATATTTATGTTACTTGGGTATCCTAATGAGAAGACCACGATTTTTAATATAAGAGCGCAAGCAAAATATTTTTCTGAAGCCGTGGATGCTCTAAAGTATGAGTTGAATAAGATCGCTTAGCACGTAGGTTTGATTAGCCGGAAGGCGTAATCGGACGCTCGCGGTGAAAATTACCGCCAATGTGCCAAGTACGTCCCGATCGGTGCCAGTTAAAGAGTGAGTTTTTTGAGGGGCGAGAAGTAGCAAGATGGGATAGTTTTGGCGAGTTAAAGAAACATATTACAGAAAGGCCGCGAACGTCCGATTACGCTTCGCTAATCGAACCTACACCCTAGACTTGTTAGTCATACAAGGACACATGTGAATAAGATTCTTAACAATAAATTTGGTGTGGAGCATGCTCTTGATATGTATGCGAGTAGTTTCGTTACGCTGCCTGCTGAAGCAATATATGAGAAAGAAATGCTACAACAGCACAAGAACGTTATCGATAACTGTCATATCTATATTATTGGGTATTTGCCAAGAGTTGATTTTCAAGGTGCAGAACAAATTGGTGATGACTTGAAATTGTCATTTTTGGTATGCAATCAAGAAAAAGAGCTTTGGATTCCTTCAATCCCTTCGCACTTGAGTTTCAATGTTGAAGATGGGTACCATTATTTAGAAGATGAAAGTGGAAACAGGTTTTGGTGGAATGACATGCAGATGATGCAAATGCTTCATAAGCAGTCAGGGATGATGTACTTTGAAGTCAAGTATATTGGTCAAGCTTATGGGAAAAATGGTTCAAGAAGCGCTTTGGATCGTTTGGTTAAACATGAGACTCTTCAAAGAATTGCGATAAAAGGAGTCCCTGATGGATATAAGCTTTCGTTGCTCTTGCTTGAGGTAGAACCAAACACAAGTATGGTCACCGCTTTTACTCCAAATGCTGAATCAAAAGATACGGATGCATCTAGGATTAAAGCTGGCTTAGATAAGTTATTTGGCACTTCTGATTCAGAGAGAATATCGTTATATGAAGCTGCGATGATTCGATATTTTTCTCCAGAATATAACAAAGAGTTTAAAAATAGCTTTCCATCAACAAACCTAAAAATATTACAAGAATGCTATGAAAAAGATTTTTCAGCTGTATTTGCTCAAATTTGTATTGATGAGCTTCCTTTCATGTTGTTCTCAGATGCTGTGGAGCCGAAGAAATATCATATATCGAAGCATGATCTTCACGAAGACAGCGACAGAAAGGTTTTCTTCTGTGTCTAATGTCGCCTAACAAACTGAGCGACCGCTGAAACTGAGTGCATCATCATCAATATAATAAGCGTCTCAATGGGGACCGTCTGTCAACGCGTGGCGTTTCCAGCCCTTATGGCCCATCTTGCCATGGCTTCGCCAAAAATCAGGGAGCCATGGCTCCCTAATCGCGACACACGGGGTGATCAGCTAGCCGATGGCGGGTGCCAGTTGCCCGTTGGCGGGCTGCAGGCGTCCCTGGTTACGGCGTTGATAGCGCCAGGCCAGCAGTAGCGGCATGCCGAGCAGCAGCTGGGCGGCCAGCGGGATCTCCTCGAGGGGGGCGGCCAGTGCCCCTTCCGGAATAATGCCCCCCTCAATTTCGGCCGCCAGTTTGAGTTCCAGCGCATTGCCAAAGTCGGCGAAGGTGGTGGCGTTGATAACAAACGCATCCTGACCACCGGCGATATTGTCCACATACCACTCTTGCAGCACGCCATCGGGATAGTCCTGACCGATGGTGATGCCGTTGATGGTGTCGATGCCGGAAGCGAGCAGTTGATCCCGCACGGTGGAGGTATCCAGCCCGTTGTTCTGGATGCCGTCTCCCGACACATCCATCACCTGGCGGGCGGCGGTGTAGTTGTTGGTATCAAACTGTTGGGCACCAAAGGCCATCGCCGAGCCGGGGGCCGTCATCCCCGCATAGGGGCGCACCAGGTTGTCCAGGGTGGCGGCGAAGTTGTTGATGGAGGTCATGTCGTAGAGGTGGAACCAGTCGGTCATCACTCTTTGCTGGTTGCCACTGCTCCACATGATCATCTGTACGGCAATAGAGCCCAGCTTGCCGCCACTGGTGTTGAGGATGGCGCTCTGTACATCCTGGTTATAAAAGGCGTCCACATAGCCTTGTAACTGCAGATTGAATTCCGATGAACTGACGCTGCCAGACACATCCATCAGCAGTTGCAGTTCGGTATCGACTTCGGTCAAGGCGTATGCGGGGGAGGTTACCAACAACATCCCCAGCAGCCCTGCCAACGGTTTGAGTTTCATCGCTCACTCCTTTCCTTGGCTGTAGTGCCAACAGGGTGAATGAATAAACCGTGCCAGCTTTGTTGAATCCTCTGACTTGGCTTGATCAGGGGGAGGCCGGACAGGCATGGAACTTGCGACAGCGGTCAAGAGAGCTGATAACCGGCAGGAGTTGCGATGGAGATCCGTCCTTGGCAGTGGGCACCCAACTGGCTGCTGCTTGGTTTGGCCAATCAGTGGGGCATGGTGTGGCTCAATATGGGCCACTTCAACCTGCTGGTGGTGTTGCTGATTGCTATCTGGTGGCAAATTGCATCGCGGGTTGCGCCAAGCTGGCGCCCGCATCCGCTGGCGCTCGCCCTGTTTATCCTGCTGATCCTGATCCCCAGCGCCAGTTGCAAGGCGCTGGCCTGTCTGTTGTTGGTGGCCTCGCTGTGGCGCCGCTGCCAGGGTAGTGATGAGCGGGCGGTGTTGCAGATCGTGCTCGCCTTTACCGTGGCGGTGTTGTGGGGGCAGCAGGTGTTTGCGTTGCTCTCCGGCCCGGTGCTGGCGCTCGACGCCTGGGGGGTGGGCCAGTGGTTGCAACTGCTGGGCTGGGACATCCGGCTGGATGGCAATCGCATCGAGCGGTTGGGGGGCCATGCCCTCATCGTGCTCAAGGGGTGCTCCTCGTTTTCTCAACTCTATCTGGTGGTGCTCTCCTGGCTGGTCTCCTGCTGCTGGCTGGCGCCGGAGCGCCCCCTCTACCGGCAGTGGCCCATGTTGCTGCTGGTCTGCCTGCTCTATATCGGGGCCAATCAGTTGCGGTTGGTGCTGATGAGCCTGGATCTGCGCTGGTATGGCTGGCTGCACACTGGCAGTTGGGCCCAGCTCTACCAATGGGCCATCATGCTGCTGGTGATGACGCTTCTTTTCGTCAGGGGGCGCCATGATGCAACTCTCTAGGGGATATCTGCTGCTGTTGCTGGTGGCGCTGCTCAGTGCTGCCGCTATGGGCTGGCGTTATCAGAACCGGGCAGTTATTGAGGGGGCAAAGCCGATGTTGATGGAGCTGGTCCAGCAGGGTTGGCGCTTGCGGGTGGCCACGCCGGTATTGGGCGGCACCTATGTCAGCTATCAGCTGGCCCATCCCCGCTGTGATGGCCTGTTGCAGGCGATGCTGGTGGCACCGGATAGCGAGGCGATGTCAGTGACGCTGGCGGGTGTGGGGATGAGTCAGGGGGTGATGTTTTTAGGCGAGCTGCACCAGCGCCCGCCGCTGCTCTCTTACCGCTTTACTCAGGGCTGGCGCAAATTGTGGGGGCTGGCCCCTTATCCCCTCTATCGGGTAGCCTTGCCGACCTCCTGCCTTGGTCTTATTGCGCCGCCGCTGGGGTGACAGACCCCGGTTCACCGTTTGGCAGAATGCGGATCAGCAAGGTGTTGGGGGCCAGCATGGGGTCATAGCGGGGTTCCAGCTCAATGGCGCGAGACCCCAGCAAGCGGGTCAGAGTGGTCAGCCGCACGCTCGCCATCCGCGCACTCTCCAGCATGTCTGTTTGCAGCCCGGGGCCGCTCACCAGCGCAATCCGGGCCGGATCCTTGCGTCCCAAAAACTGATGCAGCTGCTGCTCCTGATCCGCCGGCAGTTGCGTCTCTGCTTGCTGGTATTGCAGTTGCAGCTGGGGCTGTTCGGTCAACTGTTGTTCCCGTAACTGGTTGAGGATCGGCAGGGTCTCATTGACCGGCTCCTGACGGGCGCAACCGCTGAGGATCAGCAGTGGCAGCAAAAGGGGTAACAGCCGCGGCAGGGCGCTGCCTTTGGCGGTGGAGCGGGGAGTCTGGTTGGCCATACGCAGTCACTTCAGGAGGAGGAGTTGGCACCAGTTTGCAATGTTTTCAATCGCTTGGCCAGTTGTTCAATCTCGCGGCGCCACTGGATCCAGGCGGCAGAGGGCAGTTGCTCCGCCACTCGCCAGCGGGTCGGCAGCTGATCCCGCAGGCGCTCCAGCAGCAGGGCGGCCTCCACCTGATAACGGGCCTCCTGCTCCAGCCAGGCGAGCCAGCGCAGATCCTCGATGGCTTGCTGTAGCAACAAGAGGTCGTGGGAGAGGCGGTGCGCCTCGCAGGCTTGCGGGCCGAGCAGCATAAAGTCGCTCTCCCGCCCGTCGGTGGGGTCATAGGGCAGGGCGGTGGGCATGCGGCCATGCCATTGCAAATAGCCCTCGGCGCCGCTCTGCCACAGGTAAAAACCGGCGGCTCTCGGGGTGCCCAGATTGTAAAACCAGGGGGTGACCTTGTGCTGGCGCACCCGCGCCACATCGGCCTTGTCGGCGCCAAAGCCTGCGTTGATCAGGGCAATCTCCACCTCTGCCAGCAAACCAACCTGACCCGGGTGATTGAAGTGGCCCGCGCGGATCACCGCCGGATCCCGCCGTTTCATCTCCCGCGCCAGGGTGGTGATGGCGGGCAGGGTGGCGAGATCCGGCTCATCAAACAGGCTCCATGCCAGTGGCGGCAAGCCGCTGGCGGTCAGCGCCTGTTGCCGCGCCTGCCACTGTTCGAGCTGGTTGGCAGGGTCGCCCCCCCAGCGTTTGAGCGGGGTATAGGCCAGCAGGGGTGGCACAAAGCCGAGCCCGGCCGCCTCTCCCATGATCTCCCGCATCCCCGCCTCATCTTGTGGCAGGGCGGGCGAGAGGCCGCTGATCCCGAGCTTGGCGAGCCGCTGCAGATCGCAGCGACTGGCTGTGGCGATCTGCTGTTTCAGCGCCTCGGGGTTGGGGCTCAGCCAATTCAGATAAGGGGGCGCTTCGACGTAGATGCCGACCGGCTTGCTGGCCGCAGGCAGGGTCAGCGGCAGCACCTCGATAGTCAGTGGCAGTTGCACCAGTTGCTGTTGGCTCAGCAGCTGAATATTGCCCAGATAGCGACCGGCAGGAGCATCGCGGGGGACGGTGATTTGCAGCACCAGACGCCGTGGCACGCCTGCCAGTAGGGTGAGCCCGGCCACGCCTTCGACCAGCTCCTGATCCGAGGGGGCCAGCAGGGTACCGCTCGCCTGCGGGCGAACCAGATGCCATTGACCGTAATAGGGGGTCAGCGTCAGCGGCGAGCCTGCCTGCTCGGGGGGCTGGATCACCAGCAAGGGGGCCGGATCATCGGTGGCGGCGTGGATGGCAAACTCCAGCAGCAGCTGGCTGCCACGGGCGGCCAGCACAGGCAGGGAAGCGTGCTGCAACGCATCGGCGGCGGATGCCGGGGCGATCTGCAGGGTCGGGGCGGCATCCGCAATCGGCGTAAGGCTGAGCTGCGCCGGAACAGGCGCTGGGGAATAGGGGGCCAGGGTCCACTTTTCCAAAAACAGCTGGCGCTGCTTGGTCAGCACCCGGGCGGTGGCATCAGCCAGCCCACGGGCGTTAGCCTCGGCCTGCATGCCGTGGCCTTTATCACCACTCGGGGTAGCGGCCTTGCCGGTGTCGGCTGGGTAGGGGGCAAGCAGCAGCCCAGCCAGGTATTTGGCATCCGGTGAGTGGCCCAGCAAGGTAAGGGTGAGCGGGCCGCCGGGGTGGTTCAGGGTGACATGAACTGGCCCCCCCTGACGCGCCCCGAACAGCTGCCAGGGATCCGGATTTGGCAGCGCCTCGCGGGATTGCCCCGCCAGATAGCGCTGCGTTAGCCATTCCTGCGGTTGCCACTGCTCGGCCCAGATGGGCTCGCCATTGACCAGCACGCTGCGCTCGAAGGGGTGGGGCAGATACTCCCACTCGCCGGGGTCATCGAGCCAGAGGGTGAGCTGGTAGCGCCCTTTGGCCACCTCAAGGCGTACTCCGTCGAGATTGCGTAGGCCATCGCGCACAAGGGCATCGCCGGAGGGACGCAACACCGGAGTGGGGTGGCCAATCAGCCGGGGATCCCCCGGGCTCAGGGCCTCAAAGCCGGTAAAGCGGGGAGCTGCGGCCGCCCCCAGATCCAGTGCAATAGAGCCCTCGGGCAGGGTCAAGCCGGGTTCCCAGAACCAGCGTTTAATGGTCAGTGGGGGCGCGTCATCGGCCATAAACAGGTAGATCTTGGTTATCTCATCAAGGGCCAGTGGCCGTGGTTGGCTGGTGCGCCAATCACTTAAGGCAAAGCGCAGGGTGAAGGGGCCCGGGGCGACCATCCGCTCCTGATTGACCCGGCTGCGGTAGTTGACCGAGGCCTTGTCATCGACCCGTAAAATCAGCGTTTGCGGTTGTGTGCCCGGATTATGACCCTCGATCACCAGCTCATCGTCGCTGCCCACAGGCCAGGGCACATGGGTCAGATTGAGGCGCTGGGGGGTCTGGGGGCCAGTGAGGGGCAGCATGATGGGGGCAGGCAACTGCGTGGCGCTGAACAATGATGCGCAATAGAGCAGCGAACAGCCGCAGAGCAGGGTGGCCAAGCCTCCCCTGTGCCCATGTCGTCTCCCGAATGTGGCGCTGCCCATCAGCAGATCGCTGCCAACCAGGATTTAAGATCCGCGGCCTTGTCATCCCAGCTCTGGCCCGCGACCAGCTGTTGCCGACCCTGACGCCCGCCCTGCTCCGTCAGGGCTTCCCATTCGTTGGCTTGAAACCAATTTTGGCGAGGGCCATCGCAGGCGGCCTGATTGATGGCGTGGGCCAGATTGTCACCGGCTCGCGGCAGATGCACCAGTTCACGGTAACCCGCCAGTGCCGGGAAATCAGTGCTGACGATAGGGCGGCCTACCGCCAGATACTCGCGCAATTTCAGCGGGTTACAGGCACGAATTTGCGCATTGTCGACAAACGGCAGCAGGCTGACCTGCCAGTGCTGGGCATAGGCCGCCAGGGTATGGTGTGGTCTGGGCCCCAGCAGATGGATGTTGGGGATCCCCTCCAGCGCGCTGAGGTCAGTCTGCTTGGGGCCAATCAATACCAGATCCCAGTGGGGCAGGGCGCGGGCCGTGTCAGCCAGCAGCGGCACATCGATCCATTCACTCAGGCTGCCATAAAATCCGGCAATCGGCCGACCGCTGGGGAGATCTGCCGGACGAGGCTGTGGCGGCATAAACAGATCCAGATCCACCCCGTGGCTCAGCAGGCGGGTTTTGTGGGGGGGGAAGCGACTGGCCAGTGCCGGGCTGGCCACCAGGATCAAATCGGCTTGTGCTACCAGTCTGGCTTCACAGCGGGCAATGGCTTGATGATCGACCCCCGCCAGCGCAGAGAAATCATCACCGCAGTAGTAGATCACCGCCCGCTCACCCAGTTTGCCAATCAGATCCACCGCGCTTGGCAAGGAGATCCACAGCAGCGGACGATCCAGCTGGGGTAAGCGCCGACGGATCTGGGCGGCCAGCCAGTGGCCATTGATCTTGCCTGCAAGCCGACTGCCGGGCAGTGGCAGCGCCAATGGCGGCAGTATCTCGGGCATCTGTTGAGCTTGCACCTGATGCTGGCCTTGGCCCTGGCCCTGGCCTTGGCTCTGGTTCGGTTCGAGTTGACTGGCGGGGGCGGCGCGCTGCACCACGGCGCCCAGCTTGCGCACGATGCGGGTGATGTCACGCAAGTTAAAGCGAGGACGGCGCAGCCCGATGGAGTTGACCCACAGTACCTGATAATCGGGCAGCAGGCGTTTGATCAGATGCTGGGTACTGGAGGGGTGTTGGCCCCAGTCTTCCCCTAATACCACCAATTGCGGTTTGCTATGATGCTGCGTCATTGCGGGCTCTCCTCGCTATTGTTGCACAGGGTTTCCCTGTCATCCTGACTCCCCAACTGCCGGAACACCCGGGCAGGCACGCCACCCGCCAGCACCCCGGCAGGCAGACTGCGGGTGACTATGCTGCCTGCGGCAACCACAGTGCCTGCACCTATGGTGACACCGGCCATCACCATGGCGCCGGTGCCCAGCCAGACATCCCGTTCGAGCACGATCTCGCCGACCTGTTCATCAGCATCCGGTAGCCCCCGGGCACGGGCACTGGCATCCAGCGGATGGCCGGGATAGCCAGCCAAAAAGGCGCGCCCGGCAATCCTGACGTTATCTCCCAGCACTATTTTGCTGCCCACCGCCAGGGTGGTCTGCCAGCCAATCCCGACATTATTGCCGATCACCAGGCTTGGGGCCTTGCTCGCCGTGCGGCCGCTAATGGTCATAGCGGCGCTCAGGCGGCAATCGGCCCCTATTGCTATGGCGACGGGGCCGCTGATATAGGGGATGCCGCCATAGAGATAGAGGCGGGGAGCGGGTGCTGTCAGGCGAGATTGAAACAGGGGAGTCCACCAGAGGGTGCGCATCAGGGTGGCAATGCCATGGCTACTCACCAGATAGAGGCGATAGAGCAGGCGATGAAGCGGCGGGATCAGTGGCAAAGACCAGCTGCGAGCCCCTTTGGCGAGTCGCCACACTCTGCGGGCCAGCGGGGTTTCCCCTTGTTTGGCCCACGCTTTGACCCGGTACAGACTGAGGGTGTTCATGATGATATCTCCCTGTTTATCTGGTGCTGCGAGGTACTAGCAGGGATCGGGCCAACCGCGCACATTGTCCTTTCGTGGTCAAGGGGGGCGGTGAAACAGGGATTGCGGGCGATGATCCCGCAGCAGGGTGCAATTTGCGTCGGTGGTTGTGCAAAACGCAATCGTTCACCCAATATGCAGTCTCATTGTGGGCTTGCTGGTCGCAGCGTACTGAGGCGCAATGAGGCGCATAGGCAGGGGGGCAGGGATCTGTCTCATTCGGGTTAACTGGCGTGCCCTTTGCATTATTGCAGCAGTGAGATAAGCAATGATGCCCGGCGGCTAAGCCACCAGGGTGGCTGGGAGGCCTTATGAGACTGGGTGTGAACCAAATTGCCATTGTCTATTATGCCGCGGGCTTGTTGTTGATGAAGGGGATCTCTTTGTTGATGCTGCCGGTGCTGACTCATCTGCTGGTTCCTCGTGAATATGGTCAGCTGGAGGTGTTACTGACCCTGATTAATCTGGGCTCATTGATCCTCGGGTTCGGGCTGGTGGATGCGCTCTATCGCTTTGCCGGACTGGCTACCGATGAGCAGGCACGCCAGCAGGTGGTCGCCCGGATGTTCGGTCTGGTCTGGATCATTGCGCTGGCCAGTCTGGTGCTGCTCTGGGTGCTGGCGCCGGTGGTGCAAGCCTGGCTGCCGGTTGAAACCCGTCTTGCGGATGTGCGCTGGGTACTCTGCGCCCTGCCATTTGAAGGGGTGATCGGGGTGCCGCTGGCGTGGCTGCGGATGCGCAATCAGGCCAAGCTCTTTTTCGTGGCGACCGCAGGCAAGGCGCTGATCCAGTCGCTGCTGACCGGCTGGTGGCTCTGGCTTGGCTGGGGGGTGAGCGGGGTGCTGGCTTCCGGTACCCTGACCTGCATCGCCCTGGCCCTGCTGCTGAGCCTGTGGCAATGGCGTGATAGCGGGATCCGCTTTGATTGGCAGCACTATCGGCCGGTGCTGCGCTATGGCTTGCCACTGGTGGTGAGCGGGTTGGCGGGTTTCTCCTTAAGCGGCCTTGATCGTCTGCTGCTGGCCGATGTGGTGGGCGAGGCATTGCTCGCCTATTACGCGGTGGCGGGCAAGCTGGCGCTGGCGGTGGGTCTGTTGCTGCAACCTTTTGCCCTGTGGTGGTATCCCCGCCGTTTTATGCTGCTCAAAGAGCCCGATGGTCTGCGCCTCAATGCCCACTACAGCGTGCTGGGTTCGGTGCTGGGCTTTGCCACTGCCGGGGTGGTCGGGCTCACCGCCCCCTTGTTGATCCGGCTGCTCACGCCGGAAAGCTATCACGGGGCGATTGCCTATATCCCGCTGCTGGTACTGGGGATGGCGGTGCGCAACGTCTCCGATCTGCTCAATGTCGGCTGTTTTAGCGGCGAAGAGAGCAAGGCGCAGATGGTTATCAATCTGGGATGCAGTTTGCTCGGGGTCGTTGGCTTTTTGCTTGCCATCCCCCGGTTTGGGGTGGATGGGGTGATCTGGACCCTGCTGCTGGTCTATCTGGTACGGGCTCTGGCGTTTTATCTGGTGAGCCAGCGGTTATTGCCGTTGCCCTATCGGCTGACCCCCCTTTGGGCCAGCTCAGGTTGTGCCTTGGCCATGGTGTGGGGTGGGCAATGGGTCGCCTGAGTCATGCCCTGTGGGCATTGGCGATTTGCCTCGTCGTTGCCCTGTTGTGGTGGCGATTACCCCATCCGTTACTGCTGCCGGTGATTGGGCTGGCGATCCCCGCCATCTGGTTTGCCCTGCGCTGGCCATTTCTGATGGTATTGGGCTTTGTCACCTTCTCGTTTTTCCGCTTGCACGAGGTGTTTCCCCAGCTCTATCCCCTCAAAATCCCGTTGCTGTTCTCACTGGCGGCCATTGGCGCCCTGGCCTGGCACATCCTGCTGACTGGTCGGATCAAGCCCTACTGGCACCCGGCTCTGAGCTGGTTGAGCGCATTTTTCCTGATGGTCTCCATCGGCGTGCTGTTTGCCAGCAACCGGGGGGAGGCGATCGCCACCTGGACTGGCAGCTACAGCAAGATCTACCTGATGACCCTGGCCACCGCCTGGCTGGTGCGCACTCCCGCTGATTTTGCCCTGGCGGTCCGGGTATTTGTCTTGGCCGGCTGCATGGTGGCGCTGGTGGCCCTCTACAACAAGGCGAGCGGGATCGGGCTGGTGGAGGAAACCCGGGTGACCATTGGGCGTGAGCTGGGTTCGGTGCTGGGGGACCCCAATGATCTGGCGCTGGTGCTGCTCTTTCCTGCCGGCTTTTCGCTGAGCTTGTTGCTCAATCAGGGCAATGGGTTGGGGGGGCGCTTGCTGGGGGGGCTCGGCTTTGCCTTGACCGCCGCCGCCATTATTGCCACCCAGAGTCGCGGGGGCTTGCTGGGCATTTGCGCGGTCTGTGGCCTGTTTGCCTGGCAGCGGGTGAAGTCGAAAACCTTGCTGATCATGGCGGGTACGCTGGCACTGAGCGTGTTGTTTGTGGCTGCCGGGATCAGCGACCGGGCATCTGGCGGCGCCGCCGAGAGCGGGGTCGATGCCTCGGCCATGGGCCGCATCTATGCCTGGCAAGCGGCCTGGGGGATGGCGCTGGGCCATCCGCTGGTGGGGGTGGGGTTATCCAATTTTTACTACAACTACTTCTTCTACAGCCCCCACTGGGACGGGCTTAATCACGCCGTCCATTCGACCTGGTTCGGGGTGCTGGCTGAAACCGGTTTTGTCGGGTTGGCACTGTTTATCGGCATGGTGGCGTTGACGTTGCGCCGTTGCTGGCAGTGTCAGCTAGTTGGCATGCCCCCTGCAGTGATCACCGCTATGCAAGGGGTGATGGCCAGCATGGTCGGGTTTGTCATCTCGGGCTCATTTTTAACCCAGGGTTTTACCTGGCCCATCTATCTGGAGTTGGCGCTGGCGGTCGCGGCCATCAAGTATGTGCAGCAAGCCCGCGTTGCCACTGATGAGGCGGCAGATCGGTCAGAACCCGCAATGCAGGAGCATAATCATGAGCGCAATTCCGGTTCTGTTGGTGCATTACGGTGAGAACTGGATCCGCGGTAGCGAGCGTTGCTTGCTGGATCTGCTGGCCCATCTTGATCGCGACAGCTTTACCCCCTTGCTCTGGTGCAATAGCCAGCGGCTGGCAGATGAGGCCGCGCTGCTGGGAGTGAAGGCGCTGGTCGAGCCTTTTTCTCTGTTGCTCGGCTGGCAAGCTCCCCGCTTTGATGTAGCGGCATATCGCCAGTTGCAACGGCGTGCCGCCAGCTTGATCCAGCAACACCGGATTGCACTGGTGCATGCCAATAGCGCGGCCCCTTGCCAGTGGCTGGCGGGTGTATGTCGCGATGTGCAGGTTCCGCTGGTGTGCCATCTGCATGCCCGTTATCAACCCAGAGACAGATTCACCCTGCGGGTGCACCAGGCAAGCGTGCTGATCGGGGTGAGCGAACCTGTGTTGACCGCTTGGCAGCAAGATGGTTGTGGTACAGAGCGGCTGATCCGGGTACCCAATGGTGTGGATGCTGCCAGGCTGAACGAGGGCCCCCGGTGGCCTGTCATGGGTATGCTGAGTTTGTCACCGGGGGAGTTGATCATCGCGACTGTCGGTTCACTGATCAAACGCAAGGGGGTGGATCTGCTGCTCCGTTCCCTTGCAGAACTGACCCGGTTGGGCGAGGAGGCGCAACTGCTGGTGATCGGCAGTGGCCCCGAGCAGCAGGCATTAGTCAGCTTGGCCAGCGAACTGGGGGTCGCAGCGCGGGTGCACTTCTTGGGGGAGCGGGCTGACAGCGCAGCCATCTTGCGCGGTGGCGTTGATGTTCTGGTATCCGGTGCCCGCGAGGAGGTGTTTGGTCTGACTCTGGCGGAAGCAGGGATGCTGGGGCTTGCGGTCAGTGCCTATCGGGTGGGCGGTATCCCTGAGGTGGTCGAAGACGGGGTGAGCGGGCTGCTGGCCGAGCCGGGAGACTGGCGTCAGATGGCCTGCCATTGGCAGCGTTTGCACAACCCGCAAATAAGGTGTGCGATGGGGCGAGCAGGGCAGCAACGGGCGGCGCAGCATTTCACCGTGGCCCGTTATGTCAGCAAGGTGACCGAGGTGTGGTCTGATGCGCTGGCGGGGCGATGGGCGGGGGAGGGACGCCAACCTTACCGGGTTATCGCCGGTTGGCTGCGGCAGCGAGTCGCGGCGCAAGGGCAGGCCATGCTGGCCAGGTTATCGACCCTCATGGCAGGGTGTGGCGGCAAGTTAATGGGAGATAAACAGCGATGAGCAGCCAGATGGGTACGGACAAGGTGCTGATTGTGGACCCTATCGCGTTTCGGGGGGGATCCAAGGTGGCTACCGAGGTGGTGCTTGCGGAGCTGAACAAGCGGATGCCTGCGATGGCGTGTCATGTGATGACCGAAGATGGCGACTCCTGGCCCCATTGCCCACATCATCGGCTGTGGATCCCCGCCATCGTGCGAGGGCGGGAGTCTGGTTGGCGCTATCTGCTCAAGCAAGGGTGGCAGACCTTGTTGATCCTGTGGCAAGTGTGGCGCTTGGGGGGCGTCAGCTGCCTCGTCGCAGCGTCTGGCCCCGGGGTCGACCTCTGTTGTTACTGGGCTGGCCAGTTACTGGGGATCCCGGTGGTGCAATTTATTCACGGCCCTGTCGGCTGCTCGGGGTTATCTGCTCGCGCCTTGTGGCGCGCGCGCGCGGTGTTTTACCTCGACAGTTGCCGTCCCTCGTTGACGGCGATCCTGACCCGGCTCGGTCAATCCCATTTCCCGCCCCATTGGCACTCATTTACCAATGGCTTGAGCGACCACTCTTGGCCGACCGTTACCTCTGGTGGCACCGATATCTTGTGGGCAGCCTCACTGCTGCGCTGGAAGGGCCTGGAGACCATGCTGGCGGCTCATCAACAGATGCGCGGCGAGCGCCCCGAGCTGGTGGTGTGCTATCTGCAGCCGAAAAACAGTTTGCAACCCTGCAGCCCCATTGCGCCCGAGCTGCCGGGCACCCGCTGGCATGCAAATCCGGTGAATCTCGATGAGATCAGGTCTGAGTGCGGCATTTTTGTATCGACCAGCCAGCAAGAGCCTTTTGGACTCTCGATCCTGGAGGCGATGGCAGCGGGATTGTGTGTGGTGATCCCCGCCGATGGCGCCTGGTGGGATCAACGCCTGCACGATGGGGTGGAGTGTTGTAAGTATCAGCCCGATGATCCGGACGATCTTGCCCGGGTATTGGGGACGTTAAATGCCATGCCAGATGTGGTCGCGACACTTGGGCGCAATGCGCAGGCGCATGCGGCAACCCATTACAAAGCAGCTGATACCTATCAAGGCATCATTGACCAGTGGGAAGCCCTACTGCGCCGGGAGTCACCCTCATTGTGCAAGGAGTGAGCGAACCGCGTTGGCAAGGGCTTAATCGGCTGGTAACGAGCAAACGATAGATGTGAAAAAGCCCAGCCAAAAGGCTGGGCTTTAGAATGTGGCTCCCTCGACAGGACTTGAACCTGTGACATACGGATTAACAGTCCGCCGTTCTACCGACTGAACTACGAGGGAATTGGCTCCTCCTACTGGACTTGAACCAGTGACATACGGATTAACAGTCCGCCGTTCTACCGACTGAACTAAGGAGGAATTGCCTGTCTCGTTGAGACGGGGCGAATATTAATGACCCCGGGGGCGGGTGTCAACCTGCGATCTCGTTGAAAACCCTATTTTCAGACTGTTTGCCCAAAACTTGCGCTTTACGGTTTATTTTCAGCACAATCAGTCTCTTGTCATCCCTCACGGCAACCGGTGTCACGCCGCTGTGCCATATTGGCGTTTGCCTGAAAATGCGACTTGTTGCCTCGAACGTGCCAGTTATAAATAAAGGCTCAAATGGTTATCTTTGTAGTTAAAAGAGCCGTCGTAGCGGGAAAGATCGCCGATTTGGCGGCAAATAGGCCAAATAAGGGGTGAGCGCGCGTTTCATTGATCCTGCCCATCGAAAAAATGGCCGGTGTGGAGTAAGGTTACGCAGGATACCATCGCCGTGTCGACAGCCCTGCCGGCCCTTGATGATGATCGGGCGCCGGATCTCTCCGGCCTTTGTCTCCCTCTTCTGGTATTACGATATACATGCACAAGCAAGCCTCTTTAAATAGCGTGAAGCTCGCCATAGCCTTACGCCAGTCCTGTATTGATGAACCCTACAGCATGGCCCGCTTCGGCCGTGATCTCATCGCCGGTGTGACGGTGGGCATCATCGCCATCCCGCTCGCCATGGCGCTGGCCATCGCCAGCGGTGTGCCGCCGCAACACGGTCTCTATACCGCCATCATCGCCGGTATCGTGATCGCCGTGACCGGTGGCTCCCGTTACTCCATCTCCGGCCCGACCGCCGCCTTTGTGGTGATCCTCTATCCGGTTGCCCAGCAGTTTGGCGTGGGTGGCCTGTTGATGGCGACCCTCATCTCCGGCTTCTTTTTGGTGGCGATGGGGATGGCCCGTCTTGGTCGCCTGATCGAGTACATTCCCCCGTCAGTGACGCTGGGCTTTACCGGTGGTATCGCCATCGTGATCGCCACCTTGCAGATCAAGGACTTCTTTGGCCTGAGCGTGCCCGAGATGCCGGAAAACTATCTGGGCAAGGTCGAGGCGCTGGCCGCCGCCCTGCCAAGCTGGCAGTGGGGCGATACCCTGGTGGGGGTCGCAACGCTGGCCGTGCTGCTGCTCTGGCCGCGCCTGCGTCTGCCGGTGCCTGGCCACCTGCCCGCTGTGCTGGTCGGGGTGGGCCTGGGTTTTGGCCTCCATTACTTTGGGGTGGATGTGGCTACCATAGGTAGCAAGTTCAGCTATACCCTGGCCGATGGCACCCAGGGGATGGGGATCCCGCCCATCGCGCCAACCCTGGTGATGCCTTGGGCCTTGCCAGGGCCGGATGGCGCCCCGGTGGTGTGGGATCTGGCCGCCCTTGAGCGGCTGCTGCCTGCCGCCTTCTCCATGGCGATGCTGGGTGCGATCGAATCGCTGCTCTGCGCCGTGGTGCTGGATGGCATGACCGGTCGCAAACACAGCTCCAACGCAGAGCTGGTGGGGCAGGGGCTTGGCAACATCTTTGCTCCCTTCTTTGGCGGCATTACCGCCACCGCCGCCATTGCCCGCTCCGCCGCCAACGTGCGCGCCGGGGCCACCTCGCCCATTTCGGGGATCGTCCATGCGCTGGTGGTGCTGGCCGCCATTCTGGTGCTGGCGCCCTGGCTCTCCTGGTTGCCGCTCTCAGCCATGGCTGCGCTGTTGCTTATCGTGGCCTGGAACATGAGTGAAGCGCACAAGGTGGTGGAGCTGATCCGTCGCGCCCCCAAATCCGATGTGCTGGTGCTGCTGGTCTGCCTGTCACTCACCGTCATCTTCGACATGGTTATCGCCATCACCTTCGGGGTGATCCTAGCGTCCCTGCTCTTTATGCGCGAAATCGCCAAGATGACCAAACTGCACGATTTGGCCGAGCACAAGCGCTATGCCCATGAGGTGCCGGACAACGGCCTACTTTACAAGATCAACGGCCCGCTCTTCTTTGCTGCGGCCGAACGGGTCTTTGCCGAGCTGGAAGCACAAGTGAAAGGGCACCAGGTGCTGGTATTGCAGATGGAGGCGGTCTCCATCCTTGATGCGGGTGGTCTCTCTGCCTTCCTTCAGTTTGGCAAGCAGATGGCAAAAGCCGGTGTCGAGTTGCGGGTGGCCGAATTGCAGTTCCAGCCGCTCAAGACCCTGGCCCGCGCCAAGGTGCGGCCGCAGCCCGGCAAACTGGAATTCTACGGCTCGCTGGAAGAAGCGCTCAAAGGTGAACATTTGCACGAAGCGGCAGTAAATTGATTTAAAGGGATACGAAACGGCATATTTTTGGTCACTTGGTTCGGATATTGAGCAAACGAACGCAAAAAGTAAAAAATTGCATTGACCAAAAGCCATCGTATCCCGTACATTACGCCCCGTTCCAGCGCAACAGCGCAGCGAACAAGGTGTTGGCTGAACACGTTAAACCACAGACCAAAATTTGGTGAGGTGTCCGAGTGGCTGAAGGAGCACGCCTGGAAAGTGTGTATACGGCAACGTATCGAGGGTTCGAATCCCTCCCTCACCGCCATATTGAAAGCGAAAGCCCCATGAACTTCATGGGGCTTTTTCTTTTTACCGAAAAAGGCCAGTGCCAAGATGCTGTGTCACCATCATGCTGAGTTCACCATGCCGGGTTCATCCTGTCTGGTTCACGGCCCACATCGGCACGATAACGCCCTTTCGCGCGTTGATATCGAACCCCAATAAAAGAGCCCCTCTTGTGCAAAGAGGGGCTCTTTTATTATCTGGGCAGGCCATAGGCCCGCACTCTGTTATGACGGTGTCTCCTTGCGCCATTGCGCAAGGTACTCATATCTCATGCGAGCGCTTGGGCCAGCAGGTGGATGGGATGTTCGCAGCGAAATGCCGTGCTCATCTCGATCTGCCATTTGCAGGTTTCGCAATCGGTGATCACCAGATCGGGGGCCAGGCGGTTAATTTGATCAAACAGCCCTTCGCCGATGGTCTGGCTGGTTTCGTAGTTTTCCGACTTGAAGCCGTAGGTGCCGGCGATGCCGCAGCATTGGGACTCCAGCACGGTCACCTTGACCCCAGGAATGGCGCGCAGCAATTCGAGGGTGTAGATGACGCCGCCCATCTTCTCCATGTGGCAAGGGGTGTGGTAGGCGATGTGCAGATTGAGCGGCTTCATCGCCGGTTTGTTGCCTTTGTAGAACTCGTTCCACAGGAAGCGGGTCACCAGCGAGATGCGATCCCGCACCTTGTGGTTGTCTTGCTCCAGCAGGTGGGGGTATTCGTCCCGCAGGGTAAAGCCGCAGGTGGAGGAGGTGGCCAGCAGCGGCATCTCGTTGCCGAGCAGAGTGTTCTCCAGCTGCTTGATGTTGAAGGCCGCCTGCTGCTTGGCCTTGTCCATAAAGCCGTTGGCGATCAGCGGCACGCCGCAGCACTTTTCCCGCTCCAGCAACTGTACACCGATGTTCATGGCGTTGAGCACCTGCACCAGCTCCTTGCCAAGCTGCGGGTGGTTGTAGTTGACGTAGCAGCCGTGGAAGTAGGCGATCTGGCGCGCATAACTGGCCTGCGTAGCCTTCTGCTTTTTGTACCAGCCGCGAAAGGTGCCCTGGGAGTATTTGGGCAGATCGCGGTGGGAGGAGACCCCCAGCGCCTTGTCCAACACCATTTTCATTGGCTTGAGGCCGGTGGTGAAGTTGACCACCGGGGCCATCAGGGTAGACATGCTGCCCATCAGATCGGTGTGGGAGAGCACGAATTCGCGGATCCCCGGTTTGAAGCCGCTGTATTTATCTTTGGCCTTGGCGATGATGTCGCCGATGCGGACCCCGCTCGGGCAGGCCACTTCACAGCGCTTGCAGTTGGTGCAGTGCTTGAGGGCGCTGTCAAACAGCTCCGGGCTCTTGATTCGCAGCCGCTCTCCATCCGGGCCCGCCTGTTTGGGGCCGGGGTAGGCGGGGTTGGCCTTGGCCACCGGGCAGTAGGCGGTACAGACGGTGCACTTGATGCACTGATCGAAAGTTTGGTTGGCGTGATCCAGTAGCATGATTTACTCCTCCCGGGCCGGATTGAAAGCAACAGGGATGCGGCAATGGGATTGTCGAGCGGGCAGCGCTCTGCCCGCAGTCAGAAAACAGAGGGTTGGCATCTCAGACTCCAGCCAGAATATGGCCAGCGGCTTGCCAGCCGGTGGCAACGGCAACACCTGAGCCGGAGCCCTCTTTAATGGGGTCGTAATGGGCCAATACACTGCCCGCACCATAGAGGTTGGTCAGCGGCTTGCCACCGCGCAGTACCCGTAGCTTGTCGTCAGTCTTGACCCCGAAGCCCATGAAGGGGTGGTGGTCGAACAGGCGGCGACCGGCCCAGGCGTCACGCTCCTCCAGACTCAGCACATCGGCATCGAAGATGGGTTCGCGAATGCCACGCAGACGGGATTCCAGCCCGCGACTGAAGAAGCTGCCGGAGGCGAGCACGAAGTTGTCCGCCTCAAACAGCTGGTCGTCGCCATTCTGGCTGTGTACGCCGATGACTTTATCCCCCTCATAGCGAGCGCCCAGCACCCGTTCACTGGTGAGGAAGGTGCCGCCAAGGGCCATGAAACGGCGCTTGAGCGCCTCCTGCATCCGCATGCCGATCAGTGACGGCGGCATGGTTGCCACCTCCTTGATGGTGCAGCCGGTGCGCTGCTCCAGCTCCGCGAGACGGGGACCGACCAGACCCAGCGACAGGCAGGCGGGCAGCACGATATGGCAGCAATCGGGTACGCCGCTCTCTTGCACCATGCGGCTGATCTCGCGGGCCAGTTCGGCCACCAGCGGGTGTTTGCCCCCGCTCTGTTTATCAAACAAACGGGCGATATCGGCGGAGCGAAATTCGTGGGGATTGCGGCTGAACTCCGCCAGCTGTGGCAGGCGTATTTCGCCAGTCAGGACGCGGCAGTGGGCGAAGCGCGGATGGGTCGCCAGATTGGCTGCGGCCAGCGCCGGATGGAAGTCGCGAAAGCCTTCCATGGTGGCGAGCAGCAGGGCATCCGGGATCGGGGCATCGGTGACGCAGGCGCAGGTATCGGGGGAGAGCCAGGTGCGCTTGAGGGTGCCGATGGGGGTCAGGCGCTGGTGGTTGGTCTCGTTGTGCACCAGCGGCAATCCCTGCTCGGCGCAGTGGCGCTGCAGATCGGCCAGGCTCGCCTCGATATTCTCCATCCCGACTTTGCTGTAGGGGTGATCCGGATGGGCTGCCATAAAGGCGGGCAGTGTGGTGCGGGGATCTCCCTCGCTTTCCAGCAGATCGACCGAGCCAGAGGAGAAGTGCAGCGCGCTCTGGCCGGAGGCCATCAGCAGGGTCTTCTGGCCCGCCTCCACCAGCCGCAGGGCGGCAGAGAGCCCGGCCATGCCGCCGCCGATAACGATATTGTCAAACTTCATGACGGCTCTCCTTGTGAGTGGTCTCGCTGGTTGGGCTGCGAGGGGCATCGGCAACCAGCTGCGGCGCCGTCCATTCCCCCAGGCCAAACAGCCCTTCGTAGATCCAGTAGGTAAACTCGGCCTCGCGCAGGGCATCGCCCCACAGTACCGGGCGGGTCCCTTTGTAACGCTCCTCGAGGAACTGGCGCAGCATGACGCAGGCCTGACGACCGTCAGCCTTGCCATACTCCTGCATCAGACCAGCGGCGCGATAGGCGCACAGCTCCCCCTGACAGGGGCCCATGCCCAGACGGGTGCGGCGGCGCAGGTCGATGAGGTTGTCCACATCCAGCTCGCGCAGGGCATATTCGATTTCGCCTGCGGTGACCATTTCGCATTCGCAGATAAGGGCGTTGGCCTTGGGGTTATCGCGGAAGAAGGCGATGACTCGCTCGCCATGGCGATATTGGGCCGAACCTTCCGCGGGGGCCGAGAGCCCGGGGGCCGAGACTTTCTCCGGATCCCGCGAGCCGGGCAGGTTCAGTTCGGCGGTCTGGCAGGGTTTGCTGTTGCCGAGCTTCTTGGCCAGCAGATCGGTGGCCCACTCGGCCATCAGGCGGTAGGTCATCAGCTTGCCGCCGGTGATGGTGTTGAAGCCCTTGAGGCCGTCGCGTTCGGCGTGATCCAGCAGCACGATACCGCGACTGATGTTGCGGCCGGTTTCGTCACCGTCTACCGCCACCAGCGGGCGAACCCCAGCGTAGGCGCGCAGCAGACGGGTGCGGGCCATGATGGGGGCGAGCTTGATCCCCTCTCGCAGCAGCACCTCCACCTCTTCTGGATCGACGGTGAGCTGGTCAATCTTGTTGTAATCAATGCGGCTGGAGGTGGTACCGATGAGGGAGATGGTATCGCCCGGCACCAGAATGTCCGCATCCGCCGGTTTGCGGGCGCGGTTGAGCACCAACTGGTTGATGCGGTAATCCATGATGAGCAATGAGCCCTTGGCCGGGAACATGCGGATGCCGAGATCGGCGTATTCGCAAATTTGCTGGCCCCAGATGCCGGCGGCGTTGATCACCTCCTGACACTCTACCTCGAACGCTTCGCCGGTGCGGGTGTTGATGGCCTTGACCCCGTGTACCCGATCCTGACTGCGCAGCAGCCCCAGCACCTTGCTGTGGGTGAAGATACGTGCGCCATGTTCTTTGGCATCCAAGACGTTTGCGGCGGCGAGGCGGAACGGATCGACCGTGCCATCCGGCACATGGATGGCGCCGATCATCGCCGGGTTGGCATTGGGCTCGAGCAGCAGCGCTTCGCGGGGATCGAGCTGGCGGGTGTCGATACCGGCCAGGGCGCAGGCATCCATAAAGGTACTTTGGAAATTGATGTCATCTTCCGGCAGGGTGAGGAAGAGGCCGCCGGTATCCTCGACACAGTGGCTGGCAATCCGCTTGAGGATGCGGTTTTCCTGGATGCATTCACGGGCGGACTCTTGATCCGTCACCGCGTAGCGGGCACCGGAGTGGAGCAGGCCGTGGTTGCGGCCGGTGGTGCCTGCGGCGATATCATCGCGCTCGAGCAGGATGCAGTCGATGCCGCGCAGTGCGCAATCGCGCATGATGCCGGCTCCTGTTGCCCCGCCGCCTATGATGACGACTTGTGTGGTTATTCTTTTCATTGTTGCCCGTCTCATCTCTTCCAGATGAGGCCAGTGTGGCCTACTTCTGAGTGGAAATGTTTGATATGGGCCAAATTTGCGTTCGCAAACGCGCATTTGTTTGCGCGTTAATGAGCATTCTGTGACATTTGTCACGCTGCTATCGCGTCGGTGACCTGGCTGGTGGTGGATGGCAGGCACAAAAAAGGGGCATCGGATGCCCCTGTTCGTTTCTGTTTGACGCATCAGGTAGGTGTGTGACGCGTCAGCCGCAGCACTTCTTGTGCTTTTTGCCGCTGCCACAGGGGCAGGGATCGTTACGACCCGCCTTGAGGGGCGCTGGATCCTGCTCCCCCTCGGTGTAGACCCAGCGCCCTTGATAACGCACGAAGCGGGAGCGCTCATGCAGGCTGTGGCGCTCATCCCCCTCCAGAAACCAGGCTTTAAACTCCACCATACCGGTTTCATCCTCCGGGCCGCCCTGGCTGGCGATGATCTCGAGACCATCCCACTGAGTGTCGATGCGAGAGAGCTCTGCGGCGCTGAGGCCGCCGAGGTGGGCCGGATGCCAGCTATGGACCAGATACTCCCCCAAACCGAGCACGAACGCGCTGTAGCGCGAGCGCATCAGCTGCTCCGGGGTGTCAGCCACAGCACCACTGTGACGTGAGCCACAGCACAATTCGAGAGAAAGGGTGGAACCACAAGGGCAAAGAGTCATGTTTTTCACTAAATGGCCGATTAATTAAGGGCACAATTGTAACGAAAGCTGGCCTCGCCCTGCCAGCACCTATACTGATGAGTAGGCTAGGAATTCCAATAAAAACAGCTGCAAGGATGTGAAAGATGACACTAAAACAGAAAATCCTGTTACTGGGTGCAGTACCCGTGCTGCTGATGGCCCTGGTGGTCAACCTCAGTAACTACATGGTCTCCAAAAGCGCTCTGGAGTCAGAGTTGGTGGTGGCGAGGGAAGATGCCATCAAGGAGCGCAAGGCGCTGCTCAGCAGTTACATCATGATGGCCAAAACAGCTGTCGATGCCGTATATGCCCTGCCGGATTCACCGGAAAATCGTCAGAAGGTCAAAGAGTTGCTCAGGCCGCTGCGTTACAGCAGTGACGGCTACTTCTTTGTCTATGACTTCGAGGGCAACACAGTGCTGCTGCCGACCCGTGCCGAGCTGGAGGGAAAAAACCGCTGGAACGACAAGGATGCCAAGGGCAAGTTGCTGATCCAGGACATTCTAAAGGTGGCCCGTCAGGGGGATGGCTTCTCCGAGTACTGGACGGCCAAACCCTCCATCGGCCGCGATGCCCCCAAACTGGCGTTCAACATGGTGCTGGACAAGTATCAGTGGGTCATCGGTACCGGCTTCTATATCGATGATATCGACAACGATCTGGCAGCTCTGCGCGCAGAGCGCGAGAGCAACATGCATGCCTCGCTGCAGAGCAGCGTGCTGGTGATCCTGTTGATCCTCGGCATAACCCTTTCGGTGACAGTGATCGTGGGCAACCGGGTCACCAAACCACTGGCGGATGCGGTGCTGGCGTTGAACGATATCGCTAACGGGGAGGGGGACCTGACCCAGCGCCTCAAGGTGCAGAGCAAGGATGAAATTGGCCAGCTGGCCAGTGCCTTCAACCGCTTTGTCGAGCGGATCCAGTCGGTGGTGAGTCAGGTGGGAGAGACCAGTAATCACCTGCTCGGTGCTGTCGACAAGCTGCACCATCTGAGCGAACACTACGATCATCAGATGCAGGGTCACAGTCGCGAGACCGATCAGGTAGTCACCGCGGTGACCGAGATGAGCTCTACCGCGCAGGAGGTGGCAGCCAGTGCTTCCAATGCGGCGACAGCGACCAGCGATGCCGCTCGTGAATCTGACGCCGCCCGTGGTGTGGTCAGCGGGGCCATCAACAGTATCAACCGGTTGGTGGGGGAGGTGCATACCGCCTCCGGTGTCATCGAACAACTGGCACAAGAGACCGCCAAGATTGGTTCGGTGGTCGAGGTCATTCGTGGCATTGCCGATCAGACCAACCTGCTGGCGCTGAACGCGGCCATCGAGGCGGCCCGCGCCGGTGAGCAGGGACGGGGCTTTGCGGTGGTGGCAGACGAAGTGCGCTCGCTCGCCGGTCGTACCCAGCAGAGCACCAAGGAGATCAATCAGATGCTGCAGCGCCTGCAAGGGGGCGTCAAACAGGCGGTGGACGTTATGCAGGCGAGCGAGGAACGCAGCCAGGAGACGGTGCAGGAGGCGAGTCACATTGCCAGCTCTCTCGACAGCATGGTGATGGCGGTCAGTACCATCAACGACATGAATATCCAGATTGCAACGGCTGCCGAGGAGCAACATGCGGTGTCGGAGGAGATCAACAAGAACCTGGTGGCGATTCAACAGATTGTCAGCGAGCTGACCGATGCGGCGCTGGAGTCCAACAGCACCACCCGCGATCTGGCCAATACCGGTGACAAGTTGCGCAAACTGGTGTCGCAATTCCGTTACTGATCCTGTGATGGTTCGTGACACTAGCCACAAGATGCGGTCTGAATCCCGGTTCAGACCGCTCTTTATTTGGGGATTGACTAATAATGTGTGAAAATTGGCGGCCTCTTTTTTTCAGCCTTTGTCCCATACCCTATGAATGAGATCGTGAAAGGTAGTATCGATTTGATCCGGCAGCTCAACTACGGCCTGGTCTATGCCAGCCTGGAAGAGCACAAGGAGCTGTCGCGCACCGATCTCTCCCGCTTGACTGGCCTCTCGCCTGCCAGCATCACCAAGATCACCCGTGAACTGCTTGATGGCGGTCTGGTGGTGACCTGTGGTGAAAGCTCGGTGGGGCGCGGTCGTCGCCAGACCCTGTTGCGTATCAACGAGCGTCGCTTCCAGTTTCTCTCGATGCGCCTTGGTCGCGGTTATGTGGATATGGCACTGTTTGACTTCTCCGGCCGCTCGCTGGCCCGCCAGCGCCACCTGTTCACCGAGGAAGAGCGCGCCGATCTGCTGGCTAGTTTGGTGCATGCCATCCAGGTGTTTCTGCCGAAAAAGGCCCTCAGTCTGGCTTGTATCGCTCTCTGTCTGCCCGGCCAGGTGGAACGCCACTCCGGCATGGTCAAGCACTTTCCCTTTTACGATCTGCGCAACTGGCCCCTTGGCCCCACTCTGCAACAGGCGTTCTCGGTACCTGTGCTGGTCAGTGGTGATGTGCGAACCTGGATCCAGGCCGAACGTGAGTGGGGAGCGGCCAAAAATTGCGCAGATGCGGTGCTGGTGTTCGTTCACAACGACATCGGGGTGGGCATGGTAGTCAATGGCCAGCTGATAGAGAGTGAGAATTCACTGCTAGGGGATCTTAGCCATCTGCAGCTCGAGCCTTACGGACAGCGTTGCTACTGCGGCGGCTTTGGCTGTGCCTGCACCCTGGTGACCAATCAGGCGCTGGAGGCGCAATACCGTGATATGCGTGAGCGGATGCAGGAGCATGATCTGCCACCCAGCGTCACCATCCGCGAGCTGTGCGAGCTGGCGCTGGCGGGTAACAGCCTCTGTCAGGATATTCTCCATCAGGCGGCGGGGCGCCTCTCCAAGGTGCTCTCCAACCTCATCTGCCTGCTCAATCCGGGCAAGCTGCTGCTGGGGGGCGAGATCACTCGTGCCGATCGCTTGCTCTTTCCCATGCTGCACCAGTCGCTGGCCAGCCAGTTGCCCGCTGAATATCTGGTGCGGCTGCAGATCGAATCCACCCACTTCTACGAAGATCCCACCAAGCCCACCTCGGTGCAGGTGCACAAGGCGCTGCGCGATGGCAGCCTGTTGCTGGAGCTGCTGCGCGGCTGTCAGGAGTCGTAAGACAAGGGTGTGTTGCCCTGTGTCTGGCGAAAGGGGCAGGGATTGCTGTTCCGCCAGCGTGTAACTCGGTACAATCTTGCGCTTTTCTGGCGGCACCCCTGTTATTGGGCTCCTTGGAGCCATGGCAGTTGGCATTGTTGCCGTTTTGGCCCCTGTTTTGACTTCAGTTGTGAACCTAGATGAAGCCTGTTCCTGATCACGCCGTCAACCGCCTGCGGGCCTGGCGCAAGAGTATCTCTACCCGACCGTTCCTCGCCCGTGGCGGCACCCTGGCCCGCTGTCCTGCCTGTCAGCTGCGGGAGGATTGGTGCGCCTGCGAGTGGCGCCCCGAGCTCAAAGCCGAGGCCGGTTTCTGCCTGCTGATGTATGACAGTGAGCCGATGAAGCCCTCCAACACCGGCCGTCTGATTGCCGATGTGTTGCCGGATACCACCTGGGCCTTTCTCTGGTCGCGCACCCAGCCCCATCCCGAGTTGCTGGCCTTGCTGGCTGACCCGGTCTGGCAGCCTTATGTGGTGTTTCCCGCCTGCGAGAAGGAGCCTGCCCGCCTGACCGGGGAGGTGACGTTGGCGCCCGGCAAAAAGCCGCTCTTTATCCTGCTCGACGGCACCTGGCCCGAGGCGCGCAAGATGTTTAACATGAGCCCCTATCTGGATGGCTTCCCGGTGCTTGCCATCAAGCCTGATGCGCTCTCAACCTACGGCATGCGGGTGGCCAACTGTGACGAGCACCTCTGCACTGCCGAAGTGGCTGCCTGCGTGCTGGAAGTGGCGGGGGAGTTGCAGGCCGGACAGGCATTGCAGCTCTGGTTCAATCTTTTTAGTCGCCGTTATATGGCGGGTCGGGTCAGTCGTAGCCCCGGTGACGATGAACACCACTTGCAGCAGGCGCTGGCCTTTATCAAACAGGGTGGTCAGGACGATCTGACGGATAGCGCTGATTAATCGTTCTGGCGGTTGGTGCTGGCAGGAACGTTACAGGGTTGATTGATGAGAATGTGGAATCAATTGGCTGCCATTGTTTCGTTAGTCTCATCAACTGTTGCTCAGTAGGATAGCGGTTCTCAGCTGCGGCACCTTGTAAATGCTGTTTTTATGATCCCGGTTGCCTGACTCTGTCGGGCAACTCAATCCTGTGAGGTCTATGGATGGAATTGGAACTGGTTACCCTGTTTTCCCTGTTTGGTGTGGCACTGATCGCCGGTTTTATTGATGCTATCGCTGGCGGCGGTGGCCTGTTGACGGTGCCTGCGCTGCTTGCCGCTGGCATGCCGCCTGCGCTGGTACTTGGCACCAACAAGCTGCAGAGCAGTTTCGGCTCCTTCTCCGCCACCTGGTTCTACGCCCGCAAAGGGTTGCTGGAGTGGGGGATGATCTGGCCTGCGGTGATCTGCACTTTTATCGGTGCTGCCATCGGCACCCTGGCGGTGCAGACTATCGACGCCGCTATTCTGGAGCGCTTGCTCCCCTTCCTGCTGATGGCCTTTGCCTGCTACTTCTTCTTCTCGCCACGGGTGAGCGATGCCGAAAGCTCCCGCCGTCTCACACCCATGCTGTTTGCGCTGCTGGTGGGTGGCGGGGTCGGCTTTTATGATGGCTTTTTCGGGCCGGGTACTGGTTCATTCTTTGCCATCGGGTTTGTGGCGCTGGCAGGGTTTGGCATGGCGCGGGCCACCGCCCACACCAAGTTACTCAACTTCACCTCCAACATCGCCTCGCTGCTGTTTTTCGCACTGGGTGGCAAGGTGGTGTGGAGCGTCGGTTTCTGCATGGCGCTGGGGCAGTTTATCGGTGCCCGTTTCGGCTCGAAGATGGTGCTCAAGCAAGGAGTGAAGCTGATCAAACCGCTGCTGGTGACCGTCTCTTTGCTGATGTCTGCCAAGCTGGTTTGGAGTCAGTACCCCGAGCTATTTGCCTGGATTTGATGCGCGCTTGTTCGCGACAACGCGGACTTTAACGGGGCCTTTGGGCCCCGTTGTCACATCTGGCGGGTTTACACAACTAGCGCGGCGTGTCGTTGTAGTGGCGAAAGTGCTGGTGCAGGGCGCTGACCAGCCGGGCGATCCGCTCGCGCTTGAGACTGCTCTGTCGATAAACCAGATAGAGCGGGCGCCCCACCCCGGGCAGTGGGCATGCCATTTCTCCCTGTTCTCCCACCAACGCCAGCAGGCCTGCGGGTAACAGCACGGGTCCCATCCCCGCCTTGGCAAGCTCGATCAACGCCAAGTAGGAGTCGAGCTCCATGGCGGGCTCCAGTCCCATCCCGGCCAGCGGCTCGCGCAGGTAGCGGTTGGCCGGGTTCTCCAGATCCATGGTGAGGATCTTGCGCATTGCCCCCGCAGTGGTTGGCCGCTTTGGATTCGGTTCGTTACCCACCAGATAAAATGGCTCCTCCAGCAGCAGTTCGGCATCGAGTCCGTGGCCCGGTGGCAGGCGACCGGCACAGATACCGAGCAGAGCCTCGCCACTGCGCACCCTGGTCAGGATCACCGGCGTGTGGTGGGTGGAGAGGGCCAGATGGGGATCCTGACCTAGATAGTCGTGCATAAAACGGGCAAGGTAGCCTGCCAGCAGGGTTTCGGAGCAGGCGATGGGAAGTGGGGTCTGATCGAACAGGGTCTGGCTGTCCGCCAGCACCCCCTTCATCTCGGCAAGGCTGGGCGCGAGCCGTTCCAGTAGCTCCTGCGCCTGCGGGGTGAGCCGGATCTGGCGCCCATCAGGTTCGATCAGTTTTTTGCCAAGGCGAAGCTCCAGCTGGGCAATGCGCTTGCTCACCGCCGACTGGCTGATATAGAGACGGCTGGCTACCTTGGCCATGGTCCCTTCGCTCGCCAGCAAGCTGAGCGTCTCCAGTCCTTCCAGTAACATAGAGTCCCCTTGCCATCGTTACTTATTGAATGTGCGCTACCTTAGGGGCTGCCTGCCTCAGGAGCAAGGGTCATTTGCTGCCTTGGGCGGGTGAAATCGCCACCGCTTGAGGGGAAACGCCAAGATTACCAAGTTACCGATAATGCTGATCACCAGACCCACCAAATGGCTTGCCAGACCGATGGCGCATTAAAGCGCAGGCGAGTGGACGCTATGATGAGCAACCGGCGTGCGCGTGTCATCCCACCTTCTTTGTTAGCAACCGTTTTCGCGCCGCCGTTGCTATTACGCCGAGACAGTGGTGTGCGCCATTGTCATCTTTCTGTCACAGATAACCCTGAGACTTTGAGCAAAAGAGGTGTACTCTTGACCACTTATATTTTGAAAGGAATGCCCATTGAATTATCGCAAACGTCAAATTCGTACCCGCCATCTCTGGTTTAGCCACTGGAATGCCCCCCAAGATCGCACCGCTGTCGTCACCCCTCCCGAACCTGCAGTGCCTCACAGTTCACGTTGAAAAAGCCCAGCATCCGATAGGATTTTTCCGGTAACTTTGCCACTATTGCCCCATCACAATGATGTGGACATGGCTGGATGTTTCTGGAACGTATTGAAGTAAAAGGTTTTCGCGGGATTAATCGCCTGTCGCTCGGGCTCGATCAGACAACGGTGCTGATTGGTGAAAATACCTGGGGCAAATCAAGCCTGTTGCGCGCCCTCTGGTGCCTGCTGGGGCAAAATGCCGAGCCCTACCAATTTACCGCCGAGGATTTCCATCAGCCGGAAGATCCCGAGCTAGCGCCGACACGCCACTTGCAACTGGTGCTCACCTTCAGTGAGCACAGACCCCAGGTGTGTCAGCACTCCCATCGTTTGGCCCGCCTTCGCCCCTCCTGGGTGCTGCATAAAGATAGATTCCACCGTATTCACTATCGCGCCAGCGCGGAGTTGCAAGCCGATGGCTCCATTCTGACGCTTCATGATTTTCTCGACGGAACAGGTAAAATCCTACCCATCGCCAATGCTGATGAGCTGGTCAGTCTGCTGATCACCATGAACCCGGTTTTTCGTCTGCGCGACGCGCGCAGCACGCGCAACGGAGTGGAGACTGTGGCGTGGGGAGATCTGTCGGAGCAACGGTTAAGCGAGTTGGCCGACAAGCTGATTGACGAGCCCCAGCGGATCGGTGAACCCGAGCTGAAGGAAGCACTGCAGGCGGTGCGCCAGCTTATGGATCACTACTTTAATGCGCTGGCTCCGATGAAAAATAAGCCACGAAGTCAGCGCGATATTGTCAATCGCCCTATGACCCTGCGCAATCCGGGTAACCTGCACACCCTGCTGCGCCATGCAGATAATCGTGCTTTGCAACTGGCCATGGCCGGGATGGCGGCGACCTTGCTGCAGGCGCGGGGCAACCGCGAGCTGGAGGAGGGGGCCCGGCCGATCCTGATCCTGGAAGATCCCGAAAGTCGGCTGCACCCGACCATGCTGGCATTGGCGTGGGGCTTGCTGGATCAATTGCCAGGCCAGAAGCTGCTCACCACCAACTCGGGGGATCTGCTCTCCTCTTTGCCGCTTAATCAGGTTCGCCGCTTGGTGCGGCGCCAGCAAGATATTCTTTGCCAGCAACTGGGGGGAGAGCGCTATAGCAGCGATGACTTGCGCAAAATCGCCTTCCATGTACGGATCAATCGCCCTATGTCGCTGTTTGCCCGCTGCTGGCTGCTGGTGGAGGGCGAGACCGAGATCTGGCTGCTCTCGGAGTTGGCCCAGATCTGTGGTTACAGCTTGCGGGCCGAGGGGGTGCGGGTCATCGAGTTTGCCCAGTGTGGCCAGTCGCCACTGATCAAGGTTGCGCGGGATTTTGGTATCGAATGGCATCTACTGACTGATGGTGATGAAGCCGGGCTCAAGTATGCGGCGTCGGCCCGTTCCTTGTTAAAAGGTGATAGGGAGCGGGACAGACTGACCCAGCTACCGGCGGCAGACATCGAACATTACCTTTATCACAACGGTTTCGAGGCGGTATTTCGCCGTGAGGCGGGGGTGGGGGGGCGCACTATGTGGAGTGCCCGTCACATCATTAACAAGGCAATCCATAAACGCAGCAAACCGGGTATGGCGCTGGCCGTCGTTGAAGAAGCCGAGCGTCTCGGTGGCGAGCATATTCCACCGGTGATCCGTCAGATGTTTGCCAAGGTGGTTGCGCTGGCGCGAGGCCAGGGATAAGCGGACGTTAGTCTGTGCTGCCTTGTTGTCGCGCATGGTCACAGTGCAAGTGCGCGTGGCCTGGGCGTCAGATGCTTCCAGTATTGCTTGCAGAGATTGGGGATAGCGGCGGGGTTGGGTATACTCCGCCTCTCTTTGGCGCCGCGTTGGCGCATTTCGAAACACTCTGCTGGAGGCGTCATGTTCGTCCAACTCCCTTTTTGGCTTTTCCCCCTGACCGGGCTGATGGCGCTGGGCGCCCTGATCGCCCTCGGTATCGTGTTGTGGCGCGGTGATATTTGCCCGGGACAACGGGCCAGAGTCAACCAGCAACTCTTCTCTGTTTGGGTCATTACTGCCCTGTCGCTGATGCTAGCGATTGAAGCAAAGGCGGCCAGCTGGCTTATCTGGAGTGGTGGCGCCAGTCTGGTGCTCGGGGTGGCATTGTCGCTGCTCCAGTCGCGGTTGGAAGGCAAGCGTTCTATCCCTTCGGCCCTGCTCTGGTTACCGGGCATGCCGCTGGCGCTGTATGGTGTGGGATTGTTGCAGGTGCAGGGCTGGATCAGTGGCTTGCTGCAGATGACCATGTTGGGGGCGGCCTTTGCCCACTTGATGTTGCTGCGAGCCCGGCATCGCCTCACCGCATTTAACACCTTATTGCCCCTGGCGGGGTTGGCAGGGGCCATCATCAGCCTGATCTGGTTGGCGGTGTTGGTGGCATGGCAAGGCGGGGCGGCCAACCTTGATGCACTGATCCCGGCGGTACTCACTCAGGCTGGCTTGTTGGTGGTCTCTCTGTTGCTCTGGTTCAGCCCGCTTTATCTGCAGCGGGAGACGGCTCCGGTGGTGGTATCGACCGCACTGTGCGGTCTGTTAATCGCCCAGATCGCCGCCACCAGTGTGTGGCACCAACTGGTCTGATCCAGATGTTTAAATGAAAAAGCCCCCCCGAGCCAGGCTCGGGGGGGCTTTTCGTTTTTTGCGCCAGCCTATTAATAGAAGTCGTCAGCCCCACAGATAAAGAGGCAACTGCTGCGCGGCTGGGCCAGATACTCCCGGGTCAACCCTTCAAGCGGCATGCCGAAGGTGCAGATGTCCTGTGGCGAGGGCAGGGCGGTATCGAGGATCCGTCGCCAATAACCACCCACACCTTTGGGTGGGCTGGGCAGGTTGAAGGTCAGGGGCTCCCAGTAAGCGTTAAACAGCACATAGAGTGCAAGCTTGGTTTCGCTCGAGAGGGCCGACATGGCGATAGCATGGGAGTGGGGGCCAAAATCGGGCTGTCCTGCGTTGACCCCGTGCCAGCAGAGCTCGCTATGGCGCAGGATCTCGGTGAGCGATAACGGCATGCTCTCCTGTTCCGGGCGCTGGAACAGATGTTTGCGGTACTGGATCAGCTCCTTCATAAAGCGGAACATCTCCTGACTGCGAGCGTTGGGCTGCCAGTCCATCCAGCAGGTGGCGTTATCCTGACAGTAGCCATTATTGTTGCCGTGCTGGGTTCGCAACAGCTCATCCCCCATCAGCAGCATGGGGGATCCGACCGAGAGCAAGGTCGCCACCATCATATTTTTGGATTGGCGCA
This sequence comes from Aeromonas sp. EERV15, assembly GCF_900079845.1. Lineage (NCBI taxonomy): Bacteria > Pseudomonadati > Pseudomonadota > Gammaproteobacteria > Aeromonadales > Aeromonadaceae > Aeromonas > Aeromonas sp. EERV15. The sequence goes on from NZ_FKKY02000025.1 coordinate 54,829, forward strand.
TCCGCAGGGCATTGATCTGCGGATCCTCGGTCACCCCTTCATGGCCATGATTCCAGCTGAAGTTGTGATCGCAACCATCACGGTTATCCTCGCCATTCGCCTCGTTGTGCTTACCGTTGTAACTGGCCCAGTCCCACAGGGTAAAACCGTCGTGGCAGGTGACGAAGTTAATGCTTTTTTCGGGATCAGCGTGGTGATAGTGGTAGATATCGGGGCTGCCGCACAGCCGCTCGACAAAGGTGGTGACACTGTTCTCATCGCCGCGCAAAAAGCAGCGCACATCATCGCGGAACTGCCCATTCCACTCACGCCAGCGGGCGCCGGCGAGTGATCCCACCTGATAGAGCCCCCCTGCATCCCAGGCTTCGGCAATCAGTTTGATGTCAGCGATATTGGGGTCGGTGTCAATGGTGCGCAAGGTGGGCGCATTGGCCTGGGGTTGACCTGATTCATCCCGTGACAAGATCGCGGCCAGATCAAAACGGAAGCCGTCGACGTGCATCTCCTGACGCCAGAAGTGGAGGCTGTCCATGATCATCCGCAGCACCACCGGGTGGGCGCCGTTAAAGGTGTTGCCGCAGCCTGAGTAGTTGGTGTCTTTCTGGTTGTTGTCGAGGATGTAGTAGGCCTCGTTGTCGATACCGCGAAACGAAAAGATAGGGCCATCATCCCCTCCTTCGGCGGTATGGTTATAAACCACATCCAGGATCACCTCGATATTGGCCCGGTGCAGCGCCTTTACCATGTCGCGAAATTCGGTGAGAGGATCATCGCCGCAGGCGTATTGCGCGTGCGGGGCGAAAAAGGACATCGGGCTATAGCCCCAATAGTTGGAGAGTCCCTTGGGTGCGTCTTGGGGGTCAAACTGGAAGATGGGGAGTAGCTCAACGGCGGTGATACCCAGCGACTGCAGATAGGGGATCTTCTCGATAAGCCCCAGATAAGTGCCGCGCAGCGCCGGATCCACTCCCGAGCTGGGTGAATTGGTAAATCCCCCCAGATGCAGCTCATAGATCACCGAGCGGGAGAGTGAGTGGGCGGGTAATTTATCCTCTTCCCAATCGTAATCACGGGTATCGACCACTCGATTTTTGGCACAGCAGCCGATATTGCTGCCTGGGCGCGCCGCAGCCCACCGATCGTAATTGGGGCCAAGTTCAATGCGGCGGGCATAGGGGTCAAGCAGCACTTTCTCCGCATCAAAGCGGGTGCCACAGTAGGGGCGCCACGGTCCCTGGATACGATAGGCGTAACGCTGACCTATCGGCAGCCCCTCAATATAGACATGCCAATAGTAGGCAGTCCGATTGCGGCGGGGGGATAGCAGGATCACCTCCGGGTTACTGTCATCCTCGCTGGCGAACAGCAGTAACTCAACCCGGCTGGCCAATCTGGCCCAGATCGCGAAGTTGACGCCGTGGCTGTCGGGTGTGGCCCCCAACTGACGGCAATGACCGGCGGAGATGCGCATATTTTACCTACCCAGAATGAAGGAGTGATCACCTTACTGAGTGTAGTGCCGGATGCGTCGCCCAGACGCTATTGCCTGAAAAAACAGCATGATGCTGATAATGACCGCACAGTCTGTCCGATTAAGCGGCGATTAAACTTATTTTGATATAATTACTTGCATTCTGTGCGCTGGCGCCTATTATTGGCCACCTCAGACGCGGGGTGGAGCAGCCCGGTAGCTCGTCGGGCTCATAACCCGAAGGTCGTCAGTTCAAATCTGGCCCCCGCAACCATCTGAGTTTCTTACTTTTTCAAACCAGTTAATGGGGATGAGAAAGAGAAAAATCGAACTGGCTACTGCTCGGCCACTTCGAGAAAAATTCGGACGCGGGGTGGAGCAGCTCGGTAGCTCGTCGGGCTCATAACCCGAAGGTCGTCAGTTCAAATCTGGCCCCCGCAACCAACTTTTTAGTCAGTATGGTGTTGTGCAAACAACAGGATGCAGACAAACGCACTCAAGCCGCTGCTCAGCTTGAGAGTGACAATTCGGACGCGGGGTGGAGCAGCTCGGTAGCTCGTCGGGCTCATAACCCGAAGGTCGTCAGTTCAAATCTGGCCCCCGCAACCAACTTTTTAGTCAGTATGGTGTTGTGCAAACAACAGGATGCAG
>NZ_FKKY02000107.1:0-472 GCF_900079845.1 Aeromonas sp. EERV15
CGCCGCGACGCTCTATCGTGGTCGCTGGCGATGCTGCTGGGGCACGACGCGCTGAGGAACCTCTGCCGGGCGCGGGATCTGCTCTCCGAGGTGCGCGAGTCGCGGCTGTCGATCGAGGACGTGGCGCGGGAGGTGGCGATCTCCCCCTATCACTTCATCCGGCAGTTCGAGGCGGTGTTCGGCGTGACGCCGCACCAGTACCGCATCGGGCGGCGCCTCGATCTGGCCAAGCGGCTCCTCGCGGGGGACCGCTCGGTGACCGACGTGTGCATGGAGGTCGGGTTCTCGAGCCTCGGCAGCTTCAGCGCGCAGTTCGCGCAGCGGATCGGCGTGCCGCCGTCGGCGTACAGGCGGCGCGTGCGCGCGATGGTCCAGGTGCCTGGGCGGCTCCCGTGGGAGCTCGTCCCCGGTTGTCTCACCTTGATGGGCCGGTTGCCGCCGGATGCGTTTCGCAGTTTTCGAGAAGCGTGAT
>NZ_FKKY02000132.1:0-456 GCF_900079845.1 Aeromonas sp. EERV15
TCCGGGGTGTGCGGTACGTTGGCCGAGAGCGCGGGACTCTGGGAGCCGTCAAGGCGCCGAGGACGCCAGGGAATCCTGATGGTTTGGCGTCCTGGCGGTTCGATCCCCTGCGGCGCCGTCTGCGGTAAGTACCGCACCACCCGACCGCCGGGTCGGCGCGGAGCGCGGCGCGACGGCCCGGGCGACGGGCCGCGCGATCAGGGCTCGCCGCTGATGAAGCGCGCGATGGTGTAAATGGTCGCGGAGAGGATGGCCGAGGCGGGGATCGTGAAGATCCACGCCCAGACGATGCGGCCGGCGACGCCCCAGCGGACGGTGGAGAGGCGCCCGCTCGCGCCGCCGACCCCGACGATGGCGCCCGTGATCGTGTGCGTCGTGCTCACGGGGATGCCGAGCGCCGTGGCGCTGAACAGGGTCGCCGTGCCGGCCGTCTCGGCCGCGAAGCCGCCGACCGGC